>CAUAGV010000020.1 GCA_958428675.1 uncultured Collinsella sp. | reverse complement strand
GCTATCTTTCGCTGCTGCAAGAGGCTCCTGAGCTGCCGGTTGAGCAACGTGCACACTTTACGGGCGTGGCGCTCGACAAGGCGCACCGGCTCGATGCGCTCATCGAAGAGTTCTTCGATATCACGCGCTTTGACTTCCACGATATCGTGCTCACGCGCGGCTATGTTGATCTGGGGTTGCTGCTGGCTCAGGTGGCTGACGAGTTCTATCCCATCCTCAACGAGCAGCATAAGGAAGCCCAGGTTGATATTCGCGAGGACCTGACGGTGCTCGTGGATGGCGATAAGATGGCTCGCGTGTTTAACAACATCATGAAAAACGCTGTCGCCTATAGCTATGAGGGCTCGACTATCACGATTGAGGCCAGGCGCCAAGACGATGGCGGCGTGCGCGTGCGCTTTATCAATCAGGGCGATCCTATCCCTGCGGCTAAGCTCAAGGTGATCTTTGAGAAGTTCTATCGCCTGGATGCGGCGCGTGCGACCAATCGCGGTGGTGCCGGTTTGGGCCTTGCTATTGCCAAGGAGATCATCGCGGCACACGGCGGTACCGTTGCATGTGAATCGACGCCCGAACACACGATATTCACCATCGAGCTGCCCGCTGCATAGCTAGCGTGCCCTTACAAACACTTGACAATGTGCTCACGTGCGTATGAGCCGCGATTCCTACTATCGATACTGCTGAATTGATATCGATATGGAGGTGTGCGGTATGACGGCTGCTGCGGCTGTGGAGCCCACGGAGCTTGAAGAACTCATGGAAGCGCAGGCCGAGGCCGCGCATGAGCGCGAGGTTGGGGATGCGACTCGCCCCACGGCAGAGGATCTTGCCGCCTCGCCGACGCGCATCGACGTCGAGGGCCTCGACCTGTTCTATGGCGACCACCATGCGCTCAAGGACGTGAATATCAAGATCCGCGACAAGCAGATCACCTCGTTCATCGGGCCTTCGGGCTGCGGAAAGTCCACGTTGCTGCGCTGCTTTAACCGCATGAACGACGGCATCAAGGATTGCCGCATCGAGGGCAAGATTGCGCTCGATGGTCAAGATATCCTGGGCGATTGCGACATCTGCCGTTTGCGCCAGCGCGTGGGCATGGTGTTCCAACGCCCCAACCCATTTCCCATGAGCATCTACGACAACGTCGCCTACGGTCCTCGCGGTATGGGTGTGCGCGACCGCGCCGTGCTCGATGAGCTGGTCGAGGACTCCCTGCGTCGCGCTGCCCTGTGGGACGAGGTCAAGGACAAGCTCAAAGAGTCGGGCCTGGGTCTTTCGGGTGGACAGCAGCAGCGCCTGTGCATCGCCCGCGCACTTGCCGTGCAGCCCGACATTCTGCTGATGGACGAGCCGACCTCGGCACTCGACCCTGTGTCGACGTTGGTGGTGGAGCAGCTGGCCTGCGAGCTCAAGGAGACCTGCACGCTGGTGGTCGTGACGCACAACATGCAGCAGGCCGCGCGTATTTCCGATTCGGTTGCGTTCTTTTTGCTGGGTGAGCTGGTGGAGCACGCGCCCACCGCGCAACTCTTCAAGAATCCGTCCGATCCGCGCACCGCGGATTATTTGACGGGGCGTTTTGGCTGACGCTGTCTTTTACAGGTGCCTTTAGGGTTAAGATGCGGTCATATCGGCCGCAAAGGGGTTCAACATGATCTATTACGTCGAGGACGATGACAACATCAGGGATTTGACAGTCTACGCGCTGCGCAAGCAGGGAATCGAGGCCGAGGGCTTTTCGTGTGATGGCGAGTTTAAAGCTGCCGTGGCACGACGGGTGCCCGATGCTGTGCTGCTCGATATCATGCTGCCCGACACCGATGGCTTGGCGATTATGCGTCGCCTGCGTGCCGATCGCCTGACGGCGACGGTGCCCATCATGATGCTTACCGCCAAGGACACCGAACTCGACAAGGTGATGGCGCTCGATGGCGGTGCCGACGATTACCTGACTAAGCCGTTTTCGCTCATGGAGCTTGCGAGCCGCTGCCGCGCACTGCTGCGTCGCGGCGGCATGGTCAAGCAGGCGAGCGATGTGCTCAGCGTGGGCGACATCGTGCTCTCGCCCAGCCATCGCGAGGTGACCGTTGCCGGCGAGCCGCTTAAGCTCACCCTGCGCGAGTTCGACCTGCTCGAGTACCTCATGCGCAAGCCCGGCGTGGTCTTTACCCGCGAGTCGTTGCTGCAGAGCGTGTGGGGCTGGGACTTCGACGGCGGTTCGCGCACCGTTGACGTGCACGTGCAGACGCTTCGCCAAAAACTGGGCGAGCATGCCAGCGCCATCGAGACCGTGCGCGGCGTGGGTTATCGCCTGGCCGAGCCTTCTGCCGGTGATGGTGCCGAAGGCGACGACACCGCGGCCACCGCATCGGAGGAGTAACCCGTGGTCTTCGCCCCCCAGGGAAAACATACGCTGTCGCACCGCGTTTTTGTGACGATCTTTGTCTGCGCCATGGCGGTTATCGTGGCGTTTACGGTGCTGGGTGCGTTCTTTGTGCAAAACACTTTGGCGGATGCCACGAGTGCCAATCTGGCGCAGGAAACCGAGCTCATTGCTGCCGCCCTCGACGAGCAGCAGGAGCCCATTCCGTTCTTGCGAAGCCTCGATCGCGAGGATCTTCGTATCACGCTGATCAATAAGGACGGATCTGTTGCCTACGACAACGAGGCGTCGCCTTCCACACTGCCCAACCATGGCGATCGCCCCGAGGTCATCGAGGCCTTTGAGAGTGGTTCGGGTTCCGCGGAGCGCGCAAGCTCTACACTCGACGAGATTATGTTGTATCGCGCCGTCACCCTTGATAACGGCCAGGTCGTTCGCTTGGCGCAGGCCCAGCCTGGCGTTGCGGCGATTTTGCTGTCGATGCTGGCGCCGATGCTGCTTATCGCAGCAGCGGGTGCAGTACTCTCGTTTTTTATGGCGCGCCGTGAGTCCCGTGCCATCATCGCGCCGTTGCAAGAGGTGGATTTGGATCACCCACGCCGTAGCTATGAGCACGCCTATGCCGAGATGGTCCCCATGCTTGAGCGTATCGAGTCGCAGCGCCAGGAACTCAAGCGCCAAATGGCGGTGCTAGCGGACAACGACCGTATGCGCCGCGAGTTCACGGCGAATATCACCCATGAGCTCAAGACGCCGCTTACGGCGATTTCGGGCTATGCCGAGCTCATCGCAAATGGCATGGTCGAGGGCGAGGACGACCTGCGCAACTTTGGCGGTCGCATCTATCGTGAGGCGGGCCGCTTGGCAGCGCTTGTCAACGACATCCTTACGCTGTCTAACTTGGACGAGGCCGAACGTGCAACTGAAGGCGAGGCAGTGCCCATTGGGTCCACGGAGCCTATTGAGCTCTCGCGTGCGATCTACGCGGTTGAGCAGCGTCTTGAACAGGTTGCCCGTCAGGCGAATGTGACGATAAGTCATGAGACCAAGCCTGTGGTCATCGAAGGCGTGTCGCGCTTGGTCGACGAGCTCATCTATAATCTGGCAAGCAACGCCATCCGCTACAATCGGCCCGGCGGTACGGTTACGCTGCAGTGCGGCACCAACGACGAAGGCCATCCGTTCCTCGCTGTCGCCGACACGGGAATCGGTATCGCGCCTGAAGAACAGGGCAAGGTATTTGAGCGGTTCTATCGCGTGGACAAGAGTAGGTCCAAGGCACGCGGCGGAACCGGCCTGGGGCTTGCCATTGTCAAGCATGCGGCCCTGTATCATCACGCCACGCTCGATCTGTCGAGCGAGTTGGGCGTGGGAACCACCATTACGGTGACGTTTCCCATACAGCAGGACGAGCCATTCGCATAGCGATACAACATAGATATTGATGTAGACGCCGCATTTGACTTTCGGGTGCGGCGTTGTTGTGCAATTTTACGATTGCTTCCGACATTTTTACAGGAGAGCCTGTTTCTTATGTATAGAGTTTGGTCTCGGTAAAAAGATGCGATAACATACGGACAGTTTTGTCAATCCGAACTGGGGAAATGAAAGGCAAGCTGCATGACCCTTCTCGAACTGTTCCAGCTGCTGAAGAAGCACCTCAAGCTGGTCATCACCCTTCCGGTGGTCTGCGCGATCGCCATGGGCATCGTGTCCTTCGTTGCGATGGACAACACCTATACCGCGACGACGAGCATGTACATTCTCGCCAAGACCGACGATAGCGGTCAGATGAGCTACAACGATCTCTCGGCGAGCCAGATGCTTTCCAACGATATCGCCACGCTGCTGGATAGCGATAGCGTTAAGAGCGGCGCCGCCAAAGAACTGGGCCTCACCGATTTGGATGACTACAAGGTGTCTGTTTCCTCCGAGACCACCACGCGTGTCATTACGCTTTCGGTTACCGGCACCGATGCCAAGGAGACGGCTGAGGTCGCAAAGGCCATTGCCAGCTCGGTGAGTACGGTCGCTCAGAACGTCGGCGCTGCCCAGAGCATCAACGTTATCGACGAGGCTAAGACCCCCGAAGCCCCCAGCGGCCCCAAGCGCACGCTGTATGTTGCCGTCGCGTTCCTCGCCGGTATCTTTATCGCAGTTGCCTATGTCGTTTTGGCAGACATGCTCAATACCCGCATCCGCGGTGCTGAAGAGGCAGAAGAGCTCCTGGGTATTCCCGTTGTTGGCCGAATTCCGGCTATGAAAGGTGGTAAATAGGCATGGCTAAGGCAAAGAACACCGATAAGCTCGTTGTACAGAATGCCGCCAAGACCCTTCTGGCCAACATCCGCTTTGCGAGCGTGGATGACCCCATTCGCACCATCACCGTTACCTCCTCGATTCCCAACGAGGGCAAGTCTACGGTTTCCATTAACCTTGCTCAGGCAATCGCCACGAGCGGCAAGTCCGTGCTCCTGGTCGAGGCCGATATGCGCCGCAGGTCCCTTTCCGATATGCTCGGCGTTCGTTCGCGCGGCGGACTCTATGCGGTCCTTTCCGAGCAGATCTCCATTGACCAGGCAATTGTCGAGACGGGTCAGAAGAACTTCTACTTCCTCGATGCCGAGCCGCACATTCCCAATCCTGCCGACATCATCGTCTCCCATCGCTTTGCCAAGCTGGTAAAGGCACTGTCCGCCAAGTTCCAGTACGTCATCTTCGATGCTCCTCCGGTCGGCACCTTCATCGATGCTGCCGAGATTGCCAGCTTGACCGACGGCGCGCTGTTCGTGGTGCGCGAGGACTTTACCAAGCGCGAAGAGGCGCTCAACGCTATCGCCCAGCTTAAGAAGTCCGAGAAGGTCAAGCTCATCGGTACCGTCATGAATTACTGTGAGACCGAGACCAGCGAGTACTACTATTCTTACTACACCAAGGACGGTAAGAAGGTTAAGAAGGGCTCCGACGATCAGGGCACTTCCAAAAAGGGCATCTTCACCAACCGAGCAAACGTTTAGTTGATTAAGGCTGACCTATGCGTGACATTCATTGCCATATCTTGCCGGGTGTAGACGACGGCGCCGCCGATCTCGAAGAGAGCTTGGCGATGCTCGAGGCTGCCAAGCGGGCCGGTGTAACCAGAATCGTTTGCACTCCTCACTGCCGTGATCCCTATTTTGATTACGACAAGATGTGGGATGCCTTTGAGCTGCTGCGCGATAACGCTGACGGTTTTCCGCTCCAGATGGGCTTCGAGGTCAACCATCGAAAGCTCGTTGAGCTTGGTATCGATGCCGCGGATCACTTGCATTTCGATGGGACCAACGAGTTTCTGCTCGAGCTTTCGACGCATGCCGATGCGTATGCGTTTAGAGAGTACGAGAACACGATTTACGATTTGCAGTGCCGTGGCTACCAGGTGATCATCGCTCATCCTGAGCGCTATCGTGCGGTTCAAAAGGATGTAAGCGTGGCGGAGCGCCTGGTCGATATGGGCTGCAAGCTGCAGGCTTCGGCGGACTTTATTGCCGGCGGTCGCTTTGGTCGCGAGAAAAAGCCGGCACAGCGCCTGTTTGATCAGAACCTGTACAGCTTCATCGCGAGCGATGCCCATAACGTGGGTCATTACGACTGCCTGGCGAAGGCTCGCGCGAAGTTTAGCGTGCGCGGAGCTCATTTTCGCTAAAATCTGTCCCTAACGTTCGCATTGAATGAAAGGGCAGCCATGGATATCCAACTTAAGACGGGATGCTTTGATGACGCGGCGTTGGTGCGCCGCGTCGTTTTTATGGACGAGCAGGGCTACGAGAACGAGTTTGACGCTATCGACGAGGATCCGAACTGCATTCATGTGACGCTCTATGTAGACGGCGAGCTTGCCGGTTGCTCGCGCGTGTTTCCCGAAGAGCTTGAGCGCGCGGCTGACGCAGAGGCTCCGGTGTCGCCGGCGTGCGACTTGGACGAAGGCGTCGCGGCGGGGGAGACCTACATTATGGGGCGCGTGGCCGTGCTGCCGAGCATGCGCCGTCGCGGTTTGGCGAGCAAGATTGTCGAGGCCAGTGATACGTGCGCGCGTGATGCCGGCGCCAAGCTCATTAAGCTGCACGCGCAGGAATACGTGCTACCACTCTATGCCAAGGCGGGTTACACGCAGATTGCCCCGGTGGACTACGAAGACGAGGGCCAGCCCCATGTTTGGATGGCCAAGCGCGTAGATGGCAGATAGGGACGTTCCTTTTCTGCCGGCAGTCGGGGACACTCCTTGGCAATTGGCGCATCGGAGCGCTCTGACATACAGTTTTTCGATTCCGTATGTATATATGCGCGCTAATGGGTTATAAAATCTAAGTCTGAACATAGCAGGTCTGCGATGCGGCTCGGGCAACCGGGCCGTTTTTGCGGACGGGGGTAGCGCGAAAGGACTGCACATGCGTCAATTTAAGACCGAGAGCAAAAAACTGCTCGACCTCATGATCAACTCCATCTACACCAATAAGGAAATCTTCCTGCGCGAGCTTATCTCTAACGCGAGCGACGCCGTCGACAAGCTCAACTTTAAGAGCCTGCAGGACCCGAGCGTCAAGCTCGACCAGGGCGACCTGGCTATTCGCGTCTCCTTTGATAAAGACGCCCGCACCATTACCATCTCGGATAACGGCATTGGCATGACCGCCGAGGAGCTCGAGTGCAATCTGGGCACCATCGCCCATTCCGGCTCCGAGGAGTTTAAGACCGAGAACGCCGAGCAACAGGGCTCCGATGTCGACATCATCGGCCAGTTTGGCGTGGGCTTCTACTCTGCCTTTATGGTTGCCAGCCACGTAAAGGTTGTCAGCCGCGCCTATGGGGAGGACACCGCTCACGTGTGGGAGTCTGATGGTCTTGAGGGTTATACCATCGAGGACGGCGAGCGCGCCGAGCACGGTACCGATGTTATCCTGACGCTGCGCGAGAACGAGAAGCTCGATGCCGACGGCGAGGCCGAGACCTACGATCGCTTCCTGACCGAGTGGGGCCTCAAGAGCCTGATTCAGCAGTACAGCAACTATGTGCGTTACCCGATCCAGATGATGGTGTCCAAGAGCCGCCAGAAGCCCAAGCCCGAGGATGCTGGCGATGACTACACGCCCGAGTACGAGGACTACCAGGAGCTCGAGACCGTCAACTCAATGACACCGATCTGGAAAAAGCGCAGCTCCGATGTCGAGCAGAAGGACTACGACGAGTTCTACAAGTCCACGTTCCACGACTTTGACGATCCTGCACGCACCATCAGCTTCCATGCTGAGGGCACGCTCGAGTACGACGCCCTGCTGTTTGTGCCGGGCCGCGCGCCGTTCGATCTGTACAGCAAGGACTACGAGAAGGGCCTGGCGCTCTACAGCTCCAACGTTCTGATTATGGAGAAGTGCGACGACCTGCTGCCCGACTACTACAACTTTGTCCGCGGCGTCGTGGATTCTGCCGACGTGTCGCTCAACATCTCGCGTGAGACGCTGCAGCAGAACCGTCAGCTCAAGGCCATCGCCAAGCGTGTGGAAAAGAAGATAACCGCCGATCTTGAGGATATGCGCGACAACGACCGCGAGGCCTACGAGAAGTTCTTTGAGAACTTTGGCCGCGGCCTTAAGTACGGCATCTACTCGAGCTATGGCATGAAGGCCGATGAGCTCGCCGACCTGCTGCTGTTCTGGTCTGCCAAGGAGCAGAAGATGATTACCCTGGCCGAGTATGCCAAGGGTATGCCCGAGGACCAGAAGGCCATCTACTACGCCGCCGGCGATTCGCGTGAGCGCTTGGCCAAGATGCCCGTGGTAAAGGGCGTGCTCGACCGCGGCTATGACGTGCTGTTGCTGACGCAGGATGTGGATGAGTTCACGTTCCAGGCTATGCGTGAATACGTTGCCGCCGATATGCCCAAGATCTACGAGGACGATGCTGCCCGCGAGGCTGCCGAAAAGGCCGTGGCTGACGGTGCCGAGCCCGAGGTCGAGGATCGTCATCTGGAGCTCAAGAACGTTGCGACCGGTGATCTTGACCTGGCGACCGAGGACGAGAAGAAGGAGGCCGAGGACGCCACCAAGGAGAACGAGGACCTCTTTAGCGCTATGAAGGAGGCGCTCGGTGACAAGGTCGAGAAAGTTGCCGTCTCCGCGCGCCTGACCGATGCCCCCGCTTGCATCACCACCGAGGGCCCGCTTTCGCTTGAGATGGAGAAGGTGCTCCAGAAGGGACCCGAGGGCGCGCCCGACGGCATGCCCAAGAGCCAGCGCGTGCTCGAGCTCAACGCCAAGCACCCGGTCTTTGGCAAGCTTGTCGCTGCTCAAAAGGCGGGCGACACCGACAAGATCAAGCAATACGCCGGTCTGCTCTATGACCAGGCTCTGCTGGTCGAGGGCATCCTCCCTGAGGACCCCGTAGCCTTCGCGGCGGCCATCTGCGAACTAATGTAGCCACTCGACGCTGCAAACGCCCCTAAGCGGCAATCTGACGTTCACAAAGTACGCTTCCCTCCTCTTTCACGTCACCTTGCTCGCTTAGGGGCGTTTTCGCTGACTTATGCTCAACCTGCGACGCTTTCGTGGTCCAAAGTAGTCATTGGGGACGTTCTTGTTTGACTGGTTGTTTAAGAACGTCCATGACTATTTGAACTGCTAGTTTGTGCGGGTTGTGGTTTTAGGAGCTGCGGGAATTTAAGATACTGTACATCTGTACGTTAACTAATCTTCGTAGTATATTGCTACCCGCAAAACTCAATACCATTGTGCTTCGAGACGCTAAAGCGCCTACGTACAATGGTTGTTGATAGTACGATTTGATTCAACGACAGGATGGATGGTCCAAGCGTGAGTCTCGGCAGCAAACTATCCGATGCAAAGGTCTCCTTTGCGATATTCAAGCGCGACATTAAGCGACTGCTTGTGAATCCCGTCGCCTTGGTGGTTACCCTGGGCGTGTGCGTTATTCCTTCGCTGTATGCCTGGTACAACATCGTGGCCAACTGGGATCCGTACGGAAACACCCAGGGCATCAAGATTGCCATCGCCAACAACGACCAAGGAACGCAAAACGACCTGGTGGGTGAGCTCAATGCGGGCGACAAGGTCGTCGACCGGCTCAAGGAGAACGATCAGCTGGGATGGACCTTCGTCGATTCGGCGACCGATGCCAAAGAGGGCGTCGAGAGCGGCGAGTACTATGCGGCCATCGTAATCCCCAAGAACTTCTCCGACAATCTGGTTTCGATGCTTGACGGCAACTACCATCAGCCCAAGCTTATGTACTACGTCAATGAGAAGAAGAGCGCCATTGCGCCCAAGGTTACCGACACGGGTGCCAATACCATAGAGGAACAGATCAACGCGGAATTTGTCTCTACGGTGGGTGAGACCGTTGCCGGCATCGCCAAGGATGCCGGCATCGATTTTAAGGATAAGACCGCCCAGGTTCAGGATTCGCTGGCAAGCTCGGTGTCCGAGGCATCCGATACCTTGGGCGAGGTGCGCGATTCGATTGGCGACATGAATACCGCCATCGATAAGACGAGCGGCGCTATTGCCTCGGCCGATGCGGCCCTTGCCGGCCTGCAGGGTCAGACGCCTTCGCTGACGCAGGCAATCTCCCAGGGCAACGATCTCCTGGGCGAGGCTCGCACCACGGCGGGCAACTCCATCACCTCGCTCTCCAAGGCGCTCTCGGAGGGCAGCCTTGCGCTATCCAAGACGTCGGCATCGGCGAACACCGCAATCGGCAAGCTGACGGGCACGATCACGTCTACGACCACGCGCATCGACAACTCGCTCGAGTCTCTCCAGGCAACGATCGATCACAACACCGCGGTTATCGGGCACTTGGAGATTCTCGTCAATGACACGTCGACAGGTTCCGAGGAAATTGACGCGCGCATTGTATCGACCATCGATTTGCTTCGAGAGCAGAACCAAAAGCTGCAGAGCATCAAGGATGGTCTGTCCGCGCAATCGAGCGCCATGGCGAATGACGCCGCGGCTGTCTCGAGCGCCAGCGATGCTGTCAACAACGCAATCCAGACCGGCGTGACCAATCTTGGCCAGGCTCAGACGGACCTGGGCCAAAACGCGCTGCTGAAGGCCTCGGGCGCGCTCGATTCCTTTGCCGCCGTCTCGGGCGATCTGACGGGAATCGTATCCGGCCTTACGCCTACCATTGCAAGCGCGCGCGGTACGCTTTCACAGCTTGACGCTACGCTCAAGCAGGCTAAGACCACCTTGGCCCAGACCGACACCTCGCTTGCCAAGGTCCAGGACAAGCTTGCAACTGCGGCTAACGACATCGCGGCGCTGCAGACCTCCGGGTCCATGGGCGAGCTGGCAGATCTGATGGGCGTCGATGTCGATGACGTTGCCGACTTTATGGCATCCCCGGTCGAGCTGACCACCAAATCGATTTATTCGGTCAACAGCTTTGGCTCGGGCATTGCCCCGTTCTATACCAACCTGGCGCTTTGGGTGGGCGGCTACGTGCTCATCGCCATCTACAAGCTCGAGGTCGACCGCGAAGGCATCGGCAGCTTTACGGCGCGTCAGGGCTACTTTGGCCGTTGGCTGCTTTTGGTAATCCTGGGCGCGTTCCAGGCCATCATTGTTACGGTGGGCGATCTGGTGATTGGCGTACAGTGCGTCAACCCGTTGCTGTTCGTACTGGGCGGTATTGCCATTTCGTTCACCTACGTCAACATCATCTATGCGCTTTCGGTCACGTTTAAGCATATCGGCAAGGCAATCGGCGTCATTCTCGTCATCGTGCAGATCCCGGGTTCGTCGGGCATGTACCCCATCGAGATGATGCCCGGCTTCTTCCAATGGCTGCATCCGCTGCTGCCCTTTACCTACGGCATCAATCTGCTGCGCGAGACCGTCGGCGGCATGTACTCGTTCAACTACCTGTTTAACTTGTGCATTCTGGGCGTGTTCTTGATCGTGGCGCTCTTTATCGGTCTGCAGCTGCGTCCGCTGCTGCTCAACCTCAACCTGCTCTTTGACAAGCAGCTTTCCACGACGGGTCTGATGATCTGCGAGTCCAATGACCTGCCGCGTCAGCGCTATTCGATGCGCACGGCCATGCGCATCGTGCTCGATTCGGATTCGTACCGTCGCGAGGTGCTCGACCATGCGGTGACTTTTGAGCACCGTTACCCCTACTACATCAAGGGCGGTTTTGCCGCCGTGGTGGGCGTCCAGATCCTGCTCTTTGTACTGTCGACGGTTCTCGATATCGACAATAACGGCAAGATCATCTTGCTGGTCATTTGGATTATCTCCGTCATTGTCATTTGCGGCTGGCTGATCAATATCGAGTACATCCGCGCGAGCCTCAATACCCAGATGCGTATCTCGGCGCTCTCGGATGAGGACCTGCGCCGCGAGATGCGCGAGCACACAGCGGCAATCCCTGCCGCCCGTCGCATGTTTGGTCTCAACGCCAGCGAGCGGGGCACCAAGGACAGCGAACAGCCCACGAGCCGTCTGCCGCATATCGGTGCGCATCGTAAATCTCAGGGCAGCGACAGCACAGCTACAAATGATGGAGATACCACCCCGCTCGGCAAGCACTCCAAAGGAGGTGAGGCATAAATGAAAAACATCCTGCACCTGTTTAAGCGCGATGTCCAAAACGTGTCTCGCTCTGTGATCGGCTTGATTGTCGTGATGGGTCTCATTATCGTGCCGTGCCTGTACGCGTGGTTTAACATCGCCGGAAGCTGGGATCCGTACGGCAACACCGGCAATCTTAAGATCGCCGTGGTCAACACTGACGAGGGTTACGAGAGCGACCTGATTCCCGTCGAGATCAATGTGGGCGAAAACGTGACCGCCACCCTGCGCGGCAAAGAGAGTTTCGATTGGGTTGTGCTCAACGACCGAGACAAGGCCATCGAGGGCGTTAAGTCGGGCGAGTATTATGCCGCCGTCGTGATTCCCAAGTCGTTTAGCGCGGACATGATGACGCTGTTCTCGACCGACGTTAAGCACGCCGATATCGAGTTCTACGAGAACCAGAAGGCCAACGCCATCGCGCAGATCGTGACCGAGAAAGGTTCGAGTGCCGTTCAGAGCCAGGTTAACGAGACCTTTACCGAGACCATCACGACGATCGGTCTTAAGACGGTGTCCAGTCTGCTCGATTACATGAGCACCGACCAGGTCAGCAACTTTATCGCCAACCTGTCCTCGACGCTCGGCGAATCGGTTCAGAACCTGCAGGACGTTCAGGCCAATGCTTCGTCGCTCGCGGGCATTTTGAGCTCTACATCCGATTCGTTGACGTCGGCGAGCGGCATGCTCCAGCAGACGGGCACGGTCGATGAGTCGACCAAGCAGCTGATGGAGCACGCCAAGAGCGGTATCAGCGATTCCAAGGAAGCGCTGAAGGCCGCCAACGACGCCATCAACGCTGCGATTGACGGAAGCGCGGATTCGTTTGACAACGTGTCCGCCGAGCTTGCGAAGGCATTTGATGCCGCGAACCAGCATGTCGACCTTACGGTGTCCCAGCTCAACGACGCCGCGGCGGCGCTTAATACGCGTGCCGACGATATCGACGCCACGGCCGACAAGCTCCGCAGCTTTGCCGAGCAGGTGAGTGACGAAAAGCTCCAGGACAGCCTCAAATCTGTGGCAACATCGCTGGGCAGGATCGCGACGGAGTATCGCAACAACGCCAAGGACCTGACGGCAACCGCAAAGTCCCTTTCGGACAGCATGGCGGAGGCCAACAGCACGCGTGCCGAGGTCGACCAGGCCATCGCCGATGCCAAGGCGGGTGTCTCGGGTGCCAAGATCGATTACGACTCCACGTTCTCGGTCAAGGCAAAGGAGCTCAAGAAGACCATCTCGGGCGTTTTGGATTCGCTGAACGGTATTTCGAGCAATCTGGATAGTGCCGTGAGCGGCCTCACCGATGCATCCGGCTCGTTGGCTAAGGGCCTCTCCAAGGCCGCCAAGCTGGTCAACAAGGCTTCCGATCAGCTAGGTGAAGCGTCCGATAAGATCAGCGCCTTTAAGGACGAGCTCGATGGCGCCCTGATGTCGGACGACCTTGCCACGATCAAGACGATGATCGGCAACGACCCCGAGGGTTTGGCCGTGTCGCTTTCCGGCCCCGTCGCGCTCGACCGCAAGCCGGTTTATCCGATTCGCAACTACGGATCTGCCATGGCGCCGTTCTACACGATTCTGTCGCTGTGGGTGGGCTCGATTGTTCTGGCGGCCATGATGAAGGTCTCGGTCGACGATGAGCTCATCAACGAGCTGATCCCCGTGCGCCTGCACGAGATCTACCTGGGCCGCTACCTGTTCTTTGGAGGTCTGGCCCTGCTGCAGGCGACACTCGTGTGCGCGGGCGACATCCTGTTCTTTGGCATCCAATGCGACAACCCGCTGCAGTTTGTACTTGCCGGCTGGGTCGCGAGTCTCGTGTTCTCCAATATCGTCTACACGCTCACCGTGTCGTTTGGTGATATCGGTAAGGCGCTCGCCGTCGTGCTGTTGGTTATGCAGGTCGGCGGTTCGGGCGGTACGTTCCCCCTCGAGATGACCGGCCCTGTGTTCCAGGCGATCTATCCGTTCCTGCCGTTCACCCACGGCATCAACGCCATGCATGCCGCCATGGCTGGCGCCTATCATATGGAGTACTGGGTTGAACTTGGCATTCTGGCGAGCTATCTGATTCCGTCGCTGGCACTGGGCGTCGTCTTCCGCCGCCCGGTCATCAAAGCCAACGACTGGATCATCGAAAAGCTGGAGAGTACAAAACTGATTTAGCGCAACAGCGTGGTGTTGACGAAACATCGAGGTTTACTCTGCCGACGCTTTAGCGGGGTGAATTGCGCGGGCTGCTTGGTTGTTGCTACAGTAGCGGGGCGTACCGGGGGTCCGGTGCGCCCCGTTTTATTTGACCATGAGGCGGCACGCGGCCATGCACGTGCGGACACCACGCCCAGACTGAGCGCGAGGATGCCCTATGGCCCAGAATGCCGTTGACGAAATCGAAAACATGCCCGATAGCCCTGTAGCGCGCGAAGACCTGGGTGCCGGCGGCACCTCCCGCGGCGCCGGCGCGCGTTCTCCGTTCTTCTGGAAGGTCTTGCTGCTTTCGGTGGCGGTCATCTGGGGCTATTCCTTTACCACCATGAAGGATGCGCTCGATACCGTTCCGGTGTTCGAGCTGGTCTACGTTCGCTTTCTCCCGGCATCGCTGGTTATGTTCGCCATCTTCCGCAAACGCATCATCGCACACTTTAATGCTCGCAACCTTATCGTCGGGCTTGGTATGGGCGCACTTATGTGGGGCGCGTACGGTTTGCAGACGATTGGCCTGGCACAGACCACGGCGGGCAAGAGTGCATTTTTGACGGGCACGTACTGTATCCTTGTGCCGTTTGCCAGCTATGTCCTGAGCGGCGAAAAGCTCACCCGCTATAACCTGGGTGCGGCACTGCTGTGTCTGGCGGGCATTGGCCTGGTGGCACTCGATAGCGTCGAGTTCAATACTGGAGATGTCATCACGCTGGGCGGCGCGGTCTTCTTTGCTATCCAGATGGCGGTGACCGCCAAGTATGGCCGCAAGATGGATATCAACGTCATCACGTTTTGGATGTTTGTGGGCAATGGCGTTTTGAGCTTAATCACGTCGCTACTATTCGAGACTCAGGCGCCTCTGTCCGTGTGGACGCCGAGTTTTATCGGCGTGATGGTCTTCCTCTCGGTGGGCTGCACGTGCGTGGCACTGCTCGTCCAAAACGTCGGTCTGGCGCACGTCCCGGCCTCGACGGGCTCGCTGCTTCTTTCGATGGAGTCGCCCTCGGGTGTGCTGTTCTCGGTGTTGTTGATGGGGGAGGCGCTCACCTCGCGCCTGCTTGCCGGCTTTGCGCTCATCTTCCTGTCGATTATCTTGAGCGAGACGCATTTCGATTTCTTGCGCCGAAAATCTCGCCCGCAATTGTAAACAACTTGTTGCGCCGCCCTCCCAGGGCGGCATTTTTTATGTTATGCCCTTACAGTTGTGCCTTGCACTTTACGATATCAAAGTGCGTGCTGCAAAAACGTTACTGGAGGGCATCTATGGCACCAGCTCTGTCCGATCTTCAACCGCAACCAGCGCCTCAGGCTACCACAGCGGCGCAGACCGCTATCGGCGATGGCCTGGTCAAAGAAGCCCAGGCATTTGCCGGTGAGCTTGCCGCATGGCGCCACGATCTCCATCAGACGCCCGAGCTCGGTAACAATCTTCCGCAGACGTCTGCCTATATCCAGGCACGTCTGGACGAGATGGACATTCCCTATACCACGCTTGTCGACGGCTCCTGTGTTGTTGGCCTGATCGGTGCCGGTGCGGCCGCGGCTGCTCAGGGCAATGGTGCGTGCGCGGACGAGCAGGCCGGTACGGTTATCATGCTTCGCGGCGACATGGATGCCCTGCCCGTTGTCGAGGAATCGGGCGAGCCTTTCGCTTCCACCAACGGCTGCATGCACGCTTGTGGCCACGATATGCATGCGACGGCGCTGCTCGGCGCGGCCCGTTTGCTCAAGGCCCGCGAGGCCGAGCTT
>CAUAGV010000019.1 GCA_958428675.1 uncultured Collinsella sp. | reverse complement strand
CATGCAGGTCATCGTTCCGATTTGTGTGGCGCTCGGCGTGCTCTTTCCCCAGCAGATCGGCGTGCTCAAGCCCATCGTTCCCACCTTGTTTGCCTTTATGACGTTTCAGGGTGCGCTCAGTAACACCTTTCACCAGGTAACCGAGGTGTTCCGCCGTCCGCTGCACCTGGTCTTGGCGCTGCTCGTCTCGGCGGTGCTTATCCCTATCGCAGCCTATGCCATGGGATCGTTATTCTTTGGCTCCAACCCCAACCTTGTCTGCGGCATTGTGCTCGAATACAGCGTGCCCGTGGCCGTCACCGCTTTTATGTGGATCAGCATGTTCGGCGGCAACGGCCCGCTCGCGCTCACCATCATCCTGACGTCCTCGGTCATCTCGCCTGTGACGATTCCGCTCACGCTCAAGCTCTTGCTGGGCGCCACCGTCTCGATCGACGTGCCGAGCATGATGCAGAACATGGCCTTTATGATCGCCATCCCCGCCGTGCTCGGCATCGTAATCAACGAGCTCACGCGCGGATGGGGACACGAGAAACTCTCCCCCGCGCTCTCGCCCGCCTGCAAGTTCATGATGATGGGTGTCATCACGTCCAACTCCACCGCTATGAGCGAGTACGTGCTACACATGAATGTTGAGCGCTTAGAAGTCGCGCTCTTTATCCTGGTGTTCGCCATCAGCGGCTTTATCATCGGCGTCCTGATCGCCCGGGCCCTGCACCTGCCGTATAGCGAGACGACCACCATGTGCTTTACCTGCGGCATGCGCAACATCTCTTCGGGTGCCGTCATCGCCACGCAGTATTTTCCCGGCGAAGTGGTATTCCCCGTCATGTGCGGCACGCTGTTTCAACAGGTGTTGGCCTCAATTATCGGACACCTCTTTGAGCGCCTGACCGGCGAGGAGCGCGCCGCCCAGCGCAAGCGGGTCGAGGCTGGCCGCGACGCCATGGCGCGCTAGGCCGTCCACATTACGCGGGTGTTAGTCTTGCTATACGAGCGTTTCCAGATGCGCACGCAGACGCTCAGCATCGATATCGAGCGTCGTCTCGGCATTGACCTGTGCCAGACGATAGCCCACAAAGTAGGGCGAAACCACCCAACGCGGCAGCGCCTTGGCAATGGTCCGACCGCCCAGGTGATAGAAGAACAAGTTGTACGACTCTGCGCGGCCACCGTGGTGCTCGTTTAGGATATAGCGCAGAGCTACCTGGATCGCATCGGCAAAGAGATCCGCCTCGGCTTGGTCTCGCGCGTCATCGCTGGCGGCGATTCCCTGCGGGGCTGAAACGTTGATCTCAAAGAACCCCATGATCGGTTCGGTTGAGATATTGACCGAGATTCTCCCCTGTTGCCAGACATTGATTCCTTCGAAATTGGCGGAAGTCAGCGAAGCATAGCCGTCTTCCTGCTCCAAACCTACAATCTGCATGTGCGGATGGACCAGACTGCCGCCCGAAAGTGGGCCCTTGTTCTTGTACATGAGAACGCTGCGATACTGTCGGGAGTCAATCATCCGCTGCCAGCAATCCAGAGCAAACCGCATAACATGATGCAGCTCGTCCGGCGCATAGGTCACCAGGTCGGCGTCGTGGTCGGACGACTCAATCAATACGGTCTGGCGAGTGGCCCGCAAGGTCTTAAACTTATTCTCGAGCCAGATGCAGTCACCGTCGCGCCGGATGATATTGGCGAGTTCCTCGGTATCGCAAAAGGGGCACGCGGTGCCGGGACGACGGTTGTCGTCGGGCTTACCGTTCGCCTGTTGAACGTCAAATACCAGCGCCACGGGTTATACCTCCAGTGGCACGATCTTGGTGCCATGGAGCTCGGAGACGCCCAGTGCCGCCGCCACGGTATCGCGATTGACCGTGGAAATGCCGCCACCGGGAAGGATGGTCAGGCGGTCGCCCGCGTACTCGATCAAGCGGACCAGGTTTTCGAAGTTGTCCTCGATCGGCGTACCGGCAGTACCACCGTGCGTCAGAATGCGCGTGACGCCGCAGTCGGCGAGCGTGTCAATGGCGTCCAGCTGAGCCTCGGGCGAGAGCTGGTCAAACGCCATGTGGAAAGTGATGTCGATAGGATCGCGCTTGCACTCCTCGGTCGCGCAGCCCGCAGCCATCACGAGGGCGCCAAGCGTAAGTTCGTCGAGCGCCCATCCGCCAGCGCAAGGCTTGCAGCAGCCAAAGACCAAGCCGTCAACGCCCGCACTCACGGCAAGGCCCAGATCCATCTCCATCATACGCAGCTCGTCCTGGTTGTAGTGAAAGTCGCCGCCACGCGGGCGAATCATGCACATCACCCGTGCATCGTGCTCGTGAGCATAGTTGGTCGTAGCGCTGATAACGCCGGCCGAAGGCGTAGTGCCACCAACGGCAAGGTTGTCGCACAGCTCGATACGCCTTGCACCGGCATCGATAGCCGCCGGCACACGCTCAAAGTTCTCGGCACAAAACTCGTACAGCATAGATAGACCCCCAAAGACAGCAGATGTTTTCCGACGGGCATTGTCACACACCCCCATGAAGTTGCGGTGGAATAGGGACTGTTTTTGGCCTCTGAGGCTCCCATTTAGTCCCTATTCCACCGCAACATAAAGGGAGTAGTCGTTGGCATCTGCCACAACGTCGATGTTTTGGCAACGACAGCGAAAGCCCGCCAGGGCGAGCAAGGTGCCTTGAAACGAGGCGGCATTGACCTTCTGGTCATGCCGCCGAAGTTGAAAGGCAGATTGCCGCCCTGGCGGGCTTGCAGCGTCAAGTAGTTACGGCGTTTGGTAAAACGCCGTAACTATCTAACCACCAAGATATGCTTTGCGAACGTTATCGTCGTGCAGGAGCTCTTGGCCGGTGCCGGTCATGGTGATCTTGCCGGTCTCGAGCACGTAGCCGCGTGTGGCGATGGAAAGAGCCATCTGTGCGTTTTGCTCGACCAGAAGCACCGTGGTGCCGGCCTTGTGCAGGTCCTCGACAATCTGGAAGATCTGCTCAATCAGAATCGGCGCCAGGCCCATGGAAGGCTCGTCGAGCATGAGCAGCTTGGGGTTGCTCATAAGGGCGCGCCCCATAACGAGCATCTGCTGCTCGCCGCCCGAAAGGGTGCCGGCGACCTGGCGACGGCGCTCCTTCAGGCGCGGGAACTGCTCGTAGACGCGCTCAAGGCCCGGAGCCACCGTGGACTTGGGCTGCGTATAGGCGCCCATCTCCAGGTTCTCCTCAACCGTCATCTGCAAAAAGGCGCGACGACCCTCGGGAACCTGGGCCAGTCCCTTGCCAACCAGCTTGTCGGCAGGCGTATGGGTAATGTCCTCACCCATAAACTTGATGGAGCCGGTCTTGGAACGCAGCAGGCCCGAGACGGTCTTAAGCGTCGTGGACTTGCCGGCGCCGTTGGCACCGATCAGAGCCACGATCTCGCCCTCGTTGACGTTAAAGGAGATGTCCTTGATGGCGTGGATCGCGCCGTACCAGACGTTGATGTTGTAGACGGAAAGCATCGGCTCTGCCATTTAGTTCTCCCCCTTATCCTGCTTGCCCAGATATGCCTCGATAACAGCGTCGTTGTTCTGGATCTCCTCGGCCGTACCCTTGGCGATAACCTTGCCAAAGTTAAGCACGCAGATGCCCTCGCAGATGTTCATAACGAGCGACATATCATGCTCGATAAGCATGATGGCGATGCCGAAGGTATCGCGGATCTTGACGATGTTCTCCATGAGCTCCGCGGTCTCGGACGGGTTCATGCCGGCGGCAGGCTCGTCGAGCAACAGCAGCTTGGGGTTGGTGGCAAGCGCGCGGACGATCTCCAGACGACGCTGAGCGCCGTAAGGCAGCGAGCCAGCCTGTTCATTTGCCAGGTGCTCCATGTCAAAAATGGACAGCAGCTCCATGGCGCGCTCGTGGGCGGCCTTCTCGTGCTTCCAATACGTCGGCAGGCGCAGCACGCCCTCAAAGCCGGAGTAGCGCTCCTGATTGTGCAGACCGACCTTGACGTTATCCTCCACCGTCATGGTGTTGAACAGGCGAATGTTCTGGAATGTACGGGCAATACCCATGCGGTTGACCTGATAGACCGACTTGCCCGAGGTGTCCTCGCCGTCGAGCAGGATGGTGCCGTGCGTGGGCTGATACACCTTGGTGAGCAGGTTGAAGACCGTGGTCTTACCGGCACCGTTGGGGCCGATCAGACCGGCGATCTCGGTCTTGCCGATAGTCAGGCTAAAGTCGTCGACTGCCTTAAGGCCACCGAACTCAATGCCCAGGTGGATGCACTCGAGTGCCGGGCGCTCGCCCAGGTCGCGGTCGGGAACGATGGCGCCAGAAGGATACGGGACCATCTTGCCCTTGTTGAACTCAAATTTACTGGGCATCGGCTGCCACCTCCTTCTTGGAAGCAAAGCGATCCTTGACGCGACCGAAGAACGCCTTGAGCTGCGGGTTGTTGGTAAAGATCATGACCAAGATCAGCACGATGGCGTAGATGAGCATGCGGTAGTCCGAGAACTGACGGAGCAGCTCGGGAAGCACCGTGAGCAATGCCGCCGCGATGACGGAGCCGCGCATATTGCCCAGACCGCCCAGGACCACGAACACCAGGATGAGGATGGACGTGTTGAAGTCGAACTTGGTGGCGGAGAGCTGCGAGAAGTTACCGCCGAAGAGAGCTCCGGCAGCACCGGCGAGGGCAGCGGAAACCACGAAGGCGATCATGCGGTACTCGGTGACGGAGATGCCCACAGACTCGGCAGCGATCTTGTTGTCGCGCACGGCCATAATGGCACGGCCGGTACGGCTGCGAACCAGGTTGAGCACGATCACGAGTGCGACCATGACCAGGATGGCACCGGCGAGGAAGGTCGAGTACGTCGACACGCCCGAGGCGCCCTGGGCGCCCTTGATGATGGCGGTGCCGTCCTCGAGCAGGTGCAGGTCATCGATCGTGGAGTTACCCGTGATGTTAAAGATCACATGCAGGCCGCGGGAATCGACGCCCACAATGAGGCAGGTGACGATCTCCTTGATAATCTCGCCAAAGGCCAGCGTCACGATAGCCAGGTAATCGCCGCTCAGACGAAGGACCGGGATGCCAATCAAGAAGCCCAGGATGGCGGCAGCGATGGCGCCGACCACGATACTGATGATAAGGCGCACCGGATCGGAGGGAACGGCGCTCTCCAGCGCGACGGCGGTGACGATTCCCGTATAGGCGCCGACACTCATAAAGCCCGCGTGGCCCAGCGACAAGTCGCCCGCGATGCCGACGACGAGGTTGAGCGAGATGGCCATGACGATATAGGCCGTGATGGGAACCAGCTGACCGGCGATCATGCGCGGAATCATGTGGTTGGACTGCATAAAGAACACGATGGCAAACGCCACAAGGCACATGGCGTACGTGACAAAGTCGTGACGCGTCTGCTTGTCTTTAAGAAACTTCATAACGCTCACCTACACCTTCTCGGGGACGTACTTGCCCAAGAGGCCGGCAGGCTTGACGAGCAGGACGATGATCAGAACACCAAAGACGATGGAGTTGGCAAGGCTCGTGGAAATGTAAGCCTGCGCCATCGCCTCGATGATGCCGATGAGAATGCCACCGACAAAAGCGCCGGGGATGGAGCCGATGCCACCGAAGACAGCGGCGTCGAAGGCCTTGATGCCAGGCATAGCACCCGTCGTGGGCTGCAGCACCGGCGAGTAGGAGCACAGTAGCACGCCGGCGATGGCGGCAAGGGCAGAGCCGATGGCAAACGTCATCGAAATGGTGCGGTTGACGTTGATGCCCATGAGCTGAGCGGCGGCCTTGTCCTCGGACACGGCACGCATGGCTTTGCCCATCTTGGTCTTACCCGTAAAGAACATCAGACCGGCCATGATAACCAGGCAGGCGACGATGGTGACGAGCGAGACGGCGCTTACATTGAACTTAGCCAAGAACTCCGGCACCTGGAAGGTGACGAGCGAAGTGAAGTTCTTGGGCGTGGCGCCCCACAGAAGCTGTGCGGCATTCTGCAGGAAGTAAGACACGCCGATGGCCGTGATCAGAACGGCCAGCGGACCTGCTTGGCGCAGCGGCTTATAGGCCAGACCCTCGATGAGAACACCGAGAACGGTACAAACCACACAAGAAAGAACTACAGATGCCCAGCCCGGGAGGCCGAGATACGACGTGGCACAGAACGAGACATAGGCACCGACCATGATGACATCGCCGTGAGCGAAGTTCAGCATCTTGGCGATACCGTAGACCATGGTGTAGCCCAACGCGATGATGGCGTAGACGCTGCCCATGGACAGGCCGTTGACCAGGTATTGGATAAAGACCGTCATGTTCCACATCCCCCTTTCGAATAGGTTTCCAGTTAATGTATGAAACAGGGACGTTACATCGTCCCTAGATACCAAGCAAGCAGGGAAGGCCAAAACCTCCCCTGCTTGGGATCAAAACCGCTCTATGTAAGGCGGCCAATTAGGCCTGTACGTACTTGCCGTCGGTGATGACGTACGCCGTGGGCTCCTTCTGGACCTGGCCCTTATCGTTCCAGGTGAGCTTGCCGGTCAGACCGTCAACGGTAATGTTGCGCATAGCCTCGGGAAGCTTCTCGGCGACCTCGGTCGGATCGGCGTCGACGCCAAGACCGGCCTCCTTGAGGGCCTCGGCCACCGCGTGCACGCCATCGTAGGCGTCGGCGGCAAACTGGTCGGGGGTATCGCCGTACTTATCCTTGTAGGCGTTGACGAAGTCGGCGTTCTTCTCGTCATCGGCGGAGAACGGGGTCATGAGCAGCAGACCCTCGGCAAGAGAGGTATCGAAGCCCTCCACCCCCAGGATGCCGTCCATGCCGTCGCAACCCATCATCTTAACGTCGTAGCCCATATCCTTGGCGGTCTTGAGCAGGACGGTTGCGGGGGTATAGTAAATCGGCGCGAAAATCATGGTGGCGCCGGCCTCCTTGGCCTTGGTCAGCTGGTTGGTAAAGCTCGTGGCGGAGTCATCCTTAAAGGTCTTCTCGGCGACAATCTCAAGCTTAGACTCGACAGCCTGCGCCTTGAAGGCATCAGCAATACCTGAGCTATAGGCATCTGCGGCGTTATAGAAGACAAAGAACTTCTCGTCCGCGTACTTCTCTGCCAAAAACTTGGCAGCATTAACACCCTGGTTGGGGTCGGTGAAGCAAACCTGGAAGACACAATCCTTGCCCTTGGTAACGTCCTCGGAGGACGCGGACGGGGTGATCATGAACGTCTCGGGGTCGTTACCGCACTCGGCGGCAACGGCGACCGACGCACCCGTGGTGGTCGGACCGACGAGGGCCTGCATGCCCCAGTCGAGCAGGGTGTTAAAGGCGTTGACGGCCTTCTCGCCATCGGCCTGGTCATCCTCGGCCTTGCTGGCAAGCGGCAGCTCCTTGGTCGAGAAATCCTTGCAGCCAAGCTCGACACCCTGGGTAACGGACTTGCCGTAGGACGCGTTGGCGCCGGTCAGCGGACCGATGGTGCCGATCTTAAACGAAGCGTCGCCCGAAGCGGAACCACTGTCGCCGCCGTTGGAGGAGCAGCCAGCTAGAATGGACATCGCCCCCAGACCTGCTGCGCTCGCGATAACGCTCCTGCGATTCATAACAGGGTTCAATGACTTACCGGTGAGGCTCGACATGCGGCTCTCCTCTCAAATCTCGTCGGGTTTCGGTTACCCGACAGGCCATCCTTCGCCGTGTTCGGCGTTCGCAAAATAGTAGACGCTTTAGTTGAGAAAAGTGGCGATTATTTCAGCTTTTCTTTTGCTTTGTCCATTTATCCATAGATATGCGTATTTCTATCGGTTTATGCAGTTTAGACACTTTATTGTGTGAAAGTAATATTTCCATTCTGTTACAAGCGCCCCTGCCCTGATTAAAACAGCCTCACCGGTCGCGTTTTGTACGCACCTAGGCGGCGATGAACTTGCCGCCCTAAATCACATATGCCGTAGCGGGCTTTTCAACCTGGCCCTTGTCGTTCCACGTCAACTCGCCCGTCAGGCCCTCGATCTTGATCTTGCGCATGGCCCTGGTCGGCTGGTTGATAAAGCTCGTGGAGGAGCCGTCCTTAAAGGTCTCGGTATCGACGATGTCGAGCTTGGATGCCTTGGCCTGCTCGGCAAAGGCATCGGCGATCTCGCCCGAGACGGCGACAGCGGCACCAGTCGTGACGGGGCCGACGAGCGCCCGCATGCCCCAGTCGCACGGGGCAAACCTTATGGCGCAAACGTTGACAGTTTGTTACGGAGTTCCGTTTGTAGCGAGCATGTTTCCAATGTTTCTGCAGCGTTTCGGGGGTGCCGTTTTGTGCGACTCCTGTTAACTGGCGAGCACGCGCCCTCGGTTCACGCTAGAATGCACTCAACCTTTAAGCGGTTAATCCATCCATAAGATGCACGAAGGAGCTATCTATGAGCGAACCCCTGCGCACCGTGAACGTCGGCCTCATCGGTCTGGGAACCGTCGGCGGCGGCGTGGCCCGTCTGATCAAGAGCCACCACGATGAGTACCTGGCAGCCTACGGCATCGACCTTAAGCTGACCCGCGCCTGCGCGCTTGCTTGGGAGCAGGCCGAATCGGCAGGCATTGAGCGCGAGGCCTTTACGAGTGACTGGCACGACGTCGTCACCGACCCCGCCGTCGACATCGTCGTCGAGCTGATCGGCGGCGAGCATCCCGCAACCGAGATCTTTACCACTGCCTTTGAGCACGGCAAGCACGTCGTCTCTGCCAACAAGGCCCTGCTGGGCCGTCACGTCGAGACGCTTGCCGAGAAGGCGCGTGCGTGCGGCGTGCAGATTAAGTGCGAGGCCAGTTGCGGCGGCGGCATCCCCATCGTGAGCACGCTTGAGCACGACCTGGTGGGCAACAAGATCCTGACCATCGCCGGCATCCTCAACGGCACCACCAACTATATCCTGTCGCGCATGGACGCCGAGGGCGCCGATTACGCCGACGTGCTCGCCGACGCGCAGGCCAAGGGCTATGCCGAGGCCGACCCGTCCGCCGACGTCGACGGCTTCGACGCCGCCAGCAAGACGGCCATCCTCGCCTCCATCGGCTTTGGCACCCGCGTTACCACCGATGATGTGTACCAGCAGGGTATCCGCACCATCGGCGCCGAGGACATCGCCCAGGCCCGCGAGCTCGGCTACACCATTAAGCTGCTCGGCATCGCCCGCAACACCGACGCCGGCGTCGACGTCCGCGTGCATCCCACGCTGATCCCCGCCGACCACATGCTTGCCAAGGTCAACGGCGCCATGAACGCTGTTTACGTAGTGGGCGACGCCGTGGGCGAGACCATGTTCTACGGTGCCGGCGCAGGCTCCTTCCCCACCGCGAGCGCCGTCGTGGGCGATATCCTGTCGCTCTCCGAGCAGATCAGCCGGGGCGTGGCTCCGCTGCCCGAGATTGAGCCCTATGGTCACAACCTCGCCTTTAAGCCCATGGACGAGCTCCAAACCAAGTACTATGTGCGCCTGAAGGTCGCCGACCGCGTGGGCGCCCTGTCCGAGACGGTCGACATCTTTGCCAAGCACAACATTTCGATCTCGCTCATCAACCAAGTCGAGGACGGCAAGTCGGGTGTCAGCGATGCCTGCTCGGTCATCTTCCTGACGCACCGCGCACTCGAGAAGGACGTCCAGGCTGCCGCCGCGGAGCTTGCCGGCGTCGACTGCGTGGCCGAGGTCGCCAACGTCCTGCGCATCGAGGACGTCGAGGCCTGGACCGAAGGCGTCATGGCGAACTAACCCAACGCTCGCCCAGCAATACGCGCTTTGAGGGCTCCCGTCCGACGTGGGACGGGAGCCTTTTTGTCTCCTGCCCTAAGCACAACGGCAGAGCATATTTGCGCGAGCCGCTCATCGGTAACGCGGGCTACCGTTCACCGATATGCAAACGCGACCGATTCCGGCTACCGCTACGCTGTGCTGCGAATGTCCGCCCGCGATGAGAGGAAGCACCATGTTGCTCGAGGGCAAGAAAGCAATCATCACCGGAGGCACGCGCGGTATCGGCTATGCCATCGCCTGCCGTTTTATCGAGGAAGGCGCTGCCGTCACCGTCTTTGGCTCGCGCCAGGAGACTGCCGACGCGGCCGTTGAGAAGCTGGCAGCCGCCTATCCCGACTCCAAGGTCTGGGGCCGCTCCTGCGACCTCACCTCGCTCGAAGCCGTGACCGAGGCCTTTACCCAAGCTGCCGCCGACATGGGCGGCTTGGACACGGTCGTCAACAATGCCGGCATCTCCCAGCGCTCGCCGCTCCTTAACTATACGGCCGAGGAGTTCGCCAAGGTTATGGACCTCAACGTCGTCGCCGTCTTTAATGGCCACCAGGCTGCCGCCAAGATCATGACCGAGGCCGGCCACGGCGGCACCATCACTACCACGAGCTCGATGGTCGCCAAGTACGGCCAGCCCTCCGGCGTCGGTTACCCCACGTCCAAGTTTGCCGTCAACGGCATGGTCCAGTCGCTCTCGCGCGAGCTCGCCCCCATGGGCATCCGCGTCAACGCCGTTGCCCCAGGCGTAACCAAGACCGATATGGTCGCCAACCTGCCCGAAGAGGTCATCAAGCCCATCATCGCCACTATTCCGCTCGGTCGCATGGGCGAGCCCGAGGATGTCGCCAACGCCTTTGTTTTCCTGGCGAGCGACATGTCCTCCTACGTCACGGGCGCCGTGCTCCCCGTCGACGGAGCTGCCCGCTCTTAAAGGTCGCAAGCCACGACTTCGAGCCTCCACGGAGCTCAACGCAAAAGGCGCGCTGTCTGCATCAACCGCAGGCAGCGCGCCTTCTTCTGTTTGAAGTGGAAGCCGTGTCCCAGAATTCCGGCTCAGACCGGGACGCAGCTTCCCTCAGGGCCATGTTTCGGAAACTGCGTCCCGTTTCGGGTCTTCAAAGCGTGACGCGGCTTCTCCGAAAGAGTATCGACTACTTGCCGTCGTCGTCCTGGGCTTCATCGCTCGCATAGAGTTCCAGCATGCGGCGGCGGTATTCGCGCACGGCGAGCTTGGCGCGCTCCAGGCGGCGACGCTCGCGCGGAGTCAGCTCGGACGGGTCGACCTCGTCTCCATAGGTCTTATCGGCAAGAAGATGTGCCGCGTCCACAATGCGGGCATCGATGTGGCCGCTCGCCGCCTCGGCGGAAAGACGCTCGGCAATCGTATCGAGCGTAGGCAGGCCCTCGAATACGCGACCATGGCCATGCGAGGTCAGCAGCTCGTGCTCTCGTGCGAGCAGACTCGCCAAATCGTGATGGGCACGCAGGATATCGAATGCCTCGGCAGGGCGCTCGGCAACCTCTGCCACGGCGGCGACCGGCGCGGCGTCGACCACGCGGTAGAAGAGCTGCGCGAGCAGCGGCATCAAGAATACCGTGATGGCACCGGCAGCAACCATGACCGACGCAATATCTTGCGACAGCGCGCCCGCGTTGACGGCCACGCTCGTCACGGCAACGATGATCGGCAGCGCCGTGGTGCAGTACAGGGCCACGGTAATGCGGCCATACGCCGACACATCGCGCGTCGCAGGACAAATGCTCATAGAAATAAGAATGGGTACGGCACGAATAATCAACAACGCCACGATAAAGCCCACGAGCAGCCCGGGGCGCGACACCACGGCCGTCAGATCGATCTTTGCGCCCGACACGGTAAAGAACACCGGGATCAAAAAGCCGTAGGCCAGGCCGTCGAGCTTGGTCTCGAGCGTATGGTTGCCCTCGGGGATGATATAGCGCAGGACGAAGCCGGCGGCAAAAGCGCCCAACACGATATCGAGGCTAAAGATGGCCGAGAACGCCACGAGCGTGACCAAAATAAGCACCGTCAGGCGCACGAAGGTCTGCGACGTGGTATCGGCGCGCTCCTCGACAAACGCAAAGAAGCGACTGCCGACGCGTTTGGAGCGGCTGGGGACCACGGCAAGCAGCACGCACACCACGGCGAACAGGCCCAAGATCAGCAGCGTCTCGATACCCGTACGGGCAGACAGCAGTACCGACATGGCGAGCACGGGGCCGAGCTCGCCCCACGTACCATAGGCGAGAATCGAATCACCGACGCGCGTTCCGGCAAGCAACCGCTCGCGCAAGATGGGCATGAGCGCTCCAAGCGCCGTCGAGGTCAAGGCGAGCGTCACGGCGATACCGTCGAAATGGCTGACCGAGAACCACGGGGTAAAGCGCACGGCAAGCCAGGCGATACAAAATGTGACAACCCACGTGGCCATACCGTAGCGCCCCTCGACGCCCGTGATGTTCTTGGGATCGATCCCAAAGCCTGCACGCAGGAACAAAAATGCCAGACCGAGCTCTGACACGAGCGAGACCTCGGCATCTACATGGATAACGCCGAGCATATGAGGTCCCAGCACCGCGCCGAACACGAGCAAAAAGACCGTTTCGGGAACGGGTTTTCCAGGAATCGCCGAGGCGATGAAGGGGCTTGCAAAGGCCACGAGTGCGATGATGGCGAGCGAAACGAATGCCATGTGATGCCTTTCTCTTGTTTGCGCTTCACTGTAGCACCCTCGCCGTCCTCTACGCGCCGCGAGCTGTCGTATCATAGTGAGGTTTACAAACATGTGGCTCAAGGCGACCGCGGGCAGACCCCGCAAACCGACCGCTGCCGCATACCGTACCGTACGCCCAACCGATCAGGAAGGCAGGAACCAATGGTCTCTCGTATCTACGTGGAGAAGAAACCCGGGTTCGACGTCGAGGCTCAGCAGCTCAAGGGCGAGCTGACCGAGATTCTCGGCATCAAGGGCATCGAGGCCCTGAGGATCATCAACCGCTACGACGTCGAGGGCATCGACGAGGAGCTTTTCCGCTCCTGCGTGCCGACCGTCTTTAGCGAGCCCCAAGTCGATGTGACCTACGACGAGCTCCCCGCAAGCGATGGCGCCGTCTTTGCCGTCGAATTCCTGCCTGGCCAGTTTGACCAGCGCGCCGACTCCGCCAGCGAGTGCGTGCAGCTCATCAGCCAGGGCGAGCGCCCCGCCGTGCGCTCCGCCAAGGTCTATATGATCTCGGGCGCTCTAGACGAGGCTGCCATCGAGGCCATCAAGCACTACGTGGTGAACCCCGTCGAGGCCCGCATCGCCTCGCTCGACCTGCCCGAGACGCTGTACATGGAGACCCCCGAGCCCCAGCCCGTCGAGGTACTCGACGGCTTCCGCGAGCTCGATGAGGCCGGCCTTGCCGCCTTTATTTCCGAGCGCGGTCTTGCCATGGACGAGGCGGACATCGCCTTCTGCCAGCAGTACTTCCGCGATGAGGACCGCGACCCCACCATCACCGAGATCCGCATGATCGACACCTACTGGTCCGACCACTGCCGCCACACCACCTTCGGCACCGTCCTGGACGACGTGACGATCGACGACGCCGTGGTGCAGCAGGCCTTCGACCGCTACATGGAGATGCGCCACGAACTCGGTCGCGACGCCAAACCCGTCTGCCTCATGGACATGGGCACCATCGGCGCCAAGCACCTTAAGAAGACCGGCGTCATGACCGATGTCGACGAGTCCGAGGAGATCAACGCCTGCACCGTCAAGGTGAAGGTCGATGTCGACGGCGAGGACCAGGACTGGCTGTTCCTCTTTAAGAACGAGACCCACAACCACCCGACCGAGATCGAGCCCTTCGGCGGTGCCGCCACCTGCGTGGGCGGCGCCATCCGCGACCCGCTCTCGGGCCGCAGCTACGTGTACCAGGCCATGCGCGTCACCGGCGCCGGCGACCCCACCGTCCCCGTGTCTGAGACGCTCGAGGGCAAGCTGCCGCAGCGCAAGCTCGTGACCACCGCTGCCGCCGGCTACTCCAGCTACGGCAACCAGATTGGCCTTGCCACCGGCCAGGTCAACGAGCTCTATCACCCCGGCTACGTGGCCAAGCGCATGGAGGTCGGCGCCGTCGTGGGCGCTACCCCGGCAAACCATGTGCGCCGCGAGTGCCCCGCCCCCACCGACAAGATCATCCTGCTGGGCGGCCGCACCGGCCGTGACGGCATCGGCGGTGCCACCGGCTCATCCAAAACCCAGAACACCGAGTCCATCGAGACCTCGGGCGCCGAGGTTCAGAAGGGCAACGCCCCGGTCGAGCGCAAGCTGCAGCGTCTGTTCCGCCGCGGCGACGCCTGCCGCCTGATCAAGCGCTGCAACGACTTTGGCGCCGGCGGCGTCTCGGTCGCCGTGGGCGAGCTTGCCGATGGCCTGTATGTCGACCTGGACACCGTGACCAAGAAGTACGACGGCCTGGACGGCACCGAGCTCGCCATCTCCGAGTCCCAGGAGCGCATGGCCTGCGCCGTCGCCGACGGTGACGTCGAGGAGTTCATGGGCTACGCCGCCGAGGAGAACCTCGAGGCGACCGTTATCGCCGAAGTTACCGCCGAGCCGCGCATGCGCATGGCCTGGAACGGCGTCGCCATCGTCGACCTCTCCCGCGAGTTCCTCAACTCCAACGGCGCGCCCAAGCACCAGGTCGCCCACGTGTGCGCCCGCAGCGTGTGGCAGCCCAGCTGGGCCGGCACCACGCTTGCCGAGCGCATGACCTCGCTTGTCACCGACCTCAACGTCGCCTCCAACAAGGGCCTATCCGAGCGCTTCGACTCCACCATCGGTGCCGCAACCGTGCTTATGCCTTTTGGCGGCAAGACGCAGCTCACCCCGAGCTCGGCCATGGTCGCCAAGTTCCCCGTGGACGGCGAGACCACCACGGCAAGCGCCATGGCATGGGGCTTCAACCCCTACCTTATGGAAGCCGACCAGTTTGCTGGCGCCTACCTGTCCGTGGTCGAGTCCATCGCCAAGCTCGTGGCTGCCGGCTTTGAGCACAAGCGCGCCTATCTCTCCTTCCAGGAGTATTTCGAGCGTCTGCGCACCGAGGCCGAGCGCTGGGGCAAGCCCACGGCAGCCGTCCTGGGCGCCCTCATGGCCCAAGTCGACCTGGGTGCCGGCGCCATCGGCGGCAAGGACTCTATGAGCGGCTCGTTTGAGGACGAGGCCGGTGAGCTCAACGTTCCGCCGACCCTGATCAGCTTCGCTGTTGCCGTGGGTAAGGCCGCCCGTGCCGTCTCGCCCGAGTTCAAGGGTCTGACGCATCGCGTCGTGCGCATCGCCCCCGCCACCTATGGTGAGGACTACCGTCCCGATGCCCAGCAGCTGCTTGCCGCGTTTGACGCCGTCGAGGCGCTCACCGCCAACGGCAACGCCCTGGCCGTCTCCACGCCCGGCTACGGCTGTGGCGCCGAGAGCCTCTTTAAGATGTGCGTCGGCAACCAGATCGGTATCGAGCTTGCCGAGGACATGGATGTGGAGAGCCTCTTCACCCCGCTCTACGGCAGCTTTATCGTCGAGCTCGCCGAGGACGCCGAGCTGCCCGAGGTCGCCGACGGCGTTGTCGTCGAGCCCCTGGGTACCACCGTCGAGGGCTATGTCATCGACACCGGCTCCGAGGTCATCGAGCTCGCCGAGCTCCAGGAGGCCTGGGAGAGCGGCATCGAGGGCGTCTTCGCCTACCGCAGCGCCAGCAAGACCCCCGAGGTCGAGACCATCGACTTCCGTGCCAAGGATATCCACGTGTACGGCGGCGCCAAGATCGCCCGCCCGCGCGTAATCATCCCCGTGTTCCCCGGCAACAACTGCGAGTACGACAGCGCCCGCGCCTTCCGCGCAGCCGGTGCCGAGGCCGACACCTTCGTGATCAACAACCTCACGCCCGAGGCCGTCGCCGAGAGCACCCACGAGCTCGCCCGCCGCATCCGTGCAAGCCAGATCGTCATGATCCCCGGCGGCTTCTCCGGCGGCGACGAGCCCGACGGCTCCGCCAAGTTCATCACGGCGTTCTTCCGCGCTCCCGAGGTCACTGAGGCAGTCCGCGACCTGCTCAAGGCCCGCGACGGCCTGATGCTGGGCATCTGCAACGGCTTCCAGGCTCTGATCAAGCTGGGTCTGG
>CAUAGV010000018.1 GCA_958428675.1 uncultured Collinsella sp. | reverse complement strand
GTTCCCGTTTACGAGAGCGACGTGCTCAGCAACTCGTTGAAGAGCTTCGGGTTGCCCTTGCCGCGGCTCGCCTTCATGCACTGGCCCACCAAAAAGCCGATGACCTTCTGGTTGCCGTCACGATACTGCTGCGCCTGATCGGCACAGTTAGCCAGCACCTCGTCCACGATCGGCTGCAGCGCGCCGGCATCGCTCACCTGACGCATGCCGCGCTCGTCGACGATCTTGTTGGGATCGTCACCGGTCTGGGCCATGGCCTCAAAGACCTCGTGCGCTTGGTTGGAGCTGATGGCGTCGGTCGCCAGCAGCGTAGCCAGCGCTGCCACCTGAGCCGGCGCGATGCCGGACTCAGCAAGCGAGACGCCCGCGCCCTTAAGGTAGGCGATCATCTCGTTGACCAGCAAGTTTGCGACCGTCTGGGCCTCCTTGCCGGCCATACCGGCAGCGGCGGCCTCAAAGAACTCGGCAAACTCCGGGTCGCCGGCGATCTGCTCGGCATCGGCCGCCTTAATGCCAAAGTCGGCCTCAAAACGGGCGCGCTTGGCATCGGGCAGCTCGGGAATCTCGCCACGGCAGCGGTCGATGAACTCGTCGTCCAGATCGAACGGCGCCAGGTCGGGATCGGGGAACAGACGATAATCGTCGGCCGTCTCCTTTACACGCATGACCACGGTGCGCTTGCGGCTGGGCTCCCAGTGGCGGGTCTCCTGATAGATGATTCCGCCCTCCTCGAGTACCTCGGCCTGGCGGCAGATCTCGTAGGCAAGGCCATCGTGCAGGCTCTTAAACGAGTTGAGGTTCTTGAGCTCGGTCTTGGTGCCCAGCTTGGTCTCGCCGCGGCGGCGCAGCGACACGTTGCCGTCGCAGCGCATGGAGCCCTTCTCCATGGAGCAATCGGAAATGCCCAGCGTCACAAAGATGCGACGGAGCTTCTCCATAAACAGGCGAGCCTCCTCGGGCGTACGCAAGTCGGGCTCAGTTACGAGCTCGATGAGCGGAGTGCCGCAGCGGTTGTAGTCGACGAGCGACTCGGCCGCGGCGGTAATGCGGCCCTCGGCGCCGCCCACGTGAACCATCTTGGCGGCGTCCTCCTCCATGTGGATGCGCAGGATGCGGATAGGCACCGTGTAGGAACCGTCCTCGCGGCGCTCGGGCATCTGCAGGTTGGACGCATCATAGCTGGCCAGGTGACCGGCGCGCTGGTTGCCCTCGCGCATGGTCGACGTCATGGACGTGGACAGGCCCTCGGCGTTGGCCGAGGCGCTTGCCAGGCTCTGGGCCTCGGCCTCACCAAACGCGCAGTCAGGACGCTCAGCGGCACCGCGACCAGTCACGTCCAGATCCAGGTGACCGTACATGGCAAAGGCAACCGGACCCTGCGTGGTCTGGAAGTTCTTGGCCATATCGGGATAGAAGTAGTGCTTGCGGTAGAACATCGAGTGGCGCTGGATCTCACAGTTGGTGGCGAGACCGGCCTTGACGATGCTCTCGATGGCGCGCTTGTTGGGCACCGGCAGCGCACCGGGCAGGCCCAGGCACACCGGGCACACGTTGGCGTTAGGTTCGTCATCGTGGCTGAGCTTGCAGTTGCAGAACATCTTGGTATCGAGTGCGGTGAGCTCGGTATGGATCTCCAGGCCGATTACGGCCTCCCAATCCTGCAGGACCTCGGAAAGCTCCTTCATTACAGCTCGCCTCCCTTCCCGGCAAAATCGGGCGCGACGGAAAGCGCGGGCGCACCCGTGGCGGCATCGGCAAAGCCGCGCTCCAGGGCGCGGGCAAACGTGAGCAGCTGACGGTCCTTAAAGGCCGGACCCACCAGCTGGGCAGAAACGGGCAGCTGAGTATCCTCGCCCAGGCCCAGCGGTACCGAGATGCCACCGTTGCCACAAATGTTGAGCGAGATGGTGTACAGGTCGGAGAGGTACATCTGCGTGGGGTCGCTGATCTCGCCAAACTTAAAGGCCGTGCGCGGCGAGGCGGGCATGAGGATGGTGTCCACCTTGGCATACGCGGCGTCGTAGTCCTGCGTGATGAGCGTGCGGGCCTTTTGCGCAGCGTAGTAGTACTTGTCGTACACGCCCGAGCTCAGCAGGTAGGCGCCGAGCATCTGACGGCGTTTGGCCTCGGCGCCAAAGCCGTGGGCGCGCGACAGCGAGCTCTGGTCGGACAGGTTGGCGCAGCCCTCCTCCTGATAGCCGTAGCGAATGCCGTCGAAACGCGCCAGGTTGGAGAACGCCTCGGCCGGACCGATGACGTAGTAGGCGGCGATGGCGGCATCCAAGTGCGGCAGGTCGACCTCCACGAGCTCGGCGCCCTGGTTCTGCAGCTCCTGGGCGGCGCGCTGAACAGCGGCCTTGACCTCGGGCGTCAGGCCCTCGGCCTCCATAAACGCAGGGATAATGCCCACGCGCTTGCCCTCGATGCTGTCGTTGAGGTGCTCGGTAAAGTCGACGGCGCAATCCTGGCTGGTGCAGTCGTACGGATCGTGACCCGCGCCGGTAAGCGCGTTCATGGCCAGCGCGACGTCCTCGACCGTGCGGCCAAAGGGACCCACCTGGTCGAGCGACGAGCCAAAGGCAACCACGCCGTAACGGCTCACGGCACCATACGTGGGCTTAAAGCCCACCACGCCGCACAGCGACGCCGGCTGGCGAATGGAGCCGCCGGTATCCGAGCCCAGCGAGAGCGCGACCTCGCCCGCAGCGACGGCGGCAGCGGAGCCGCCCGAAGAGCCGCCGGGCACGCGCTCGGTATCCCAAGGGTTGTTGGTGCGGTGGAACGCCGAGCTCTCGGTGGAGCTGCCAAAGGCAAACTCGTCCATGTTGGCCTTGCCCATGGGCAGGCAGCCGGCGTCGAGCATGCGCTGGACGCAGGTGGCGGTGTAGACGCTCTGGTAGTCCTCGAGCATATGGGAAGCGCAGGTAGTGCGCGTGCCCACGAGGTTCATGTTGTCCTTAATGGCCAGCGGCACGCCCGCGAGCGGGGGCAGCGGCTTGCTTGCGGCACGGTCGGCATCCACGCGCGCGGCGGCCTCGAGCGCAAGCTCGGGCGCCACCTGCAGGAATGCCTGGACCCCGCCCTCGCGCGCCTCGATGGCGGCAAGGGAGGCCTGGGCCACCTCGGTAGCGGTAAAGTCGCCGGCGGCAACGCCCGCGGCTATCTGGGCGGCGGTAAGGGAATCGAAGCTCTGCGCCATTACTCGCTCTCCCCCTCTCCCAAAATGGACGGCACGCGGAAGTAGCGGTCGCGCGCGCTGCCGGCGTTTTCGAGCGCGACGTCGAGCGGCAGATCGCGCTCGGGCTCGCGCAGGTCATCGCCCATCACGTTGGACAGGCTTCCGATGGGATGGAACGTGGGCTCCACGTCGGGCAAGTCATATTGCAAGACGGGCTCGAGCATCTGGACGGCGTCGTTCATGTAGGACGTCATCTGAGTGAGCTCGTCATCGGTCAGTGCGATCTTTGCGTACTCGGCGATGCCGCGCACGTCTTTCTCGCTGAGTGCCATAGGCGCTCCCTTCCGCATAACAGATAAACCGCTCTAGTATACAAGGCAACGCCGCTTGGAGCAGGTGCTTTACCTAAATGCAGCGGAAACGTAACGAGGGCGGTGGATTGGCAGGCGACGGGCTGGCGGTTCTGCAGCGGAACCGCACCGTCCATAGCGAAAACCGTCTCGCCCACGGCAAAAACCATCACAACATTCGACACTTTTCGCCAAAATCGAGATTTTCATCGAATGTTGTGATGGTTTGGAAGTCCCGACCACCACAAAGGTGCCTGTCCCCATTGTGGTAGTTCTGGAGAATGTCTTATGCCGAGGCCTTGGCCTTGCGACGCTTGCGGACCGCGTGGATCACGATGTCCAGCAGCAACAGCACAATGGCTACGACCACGATGAGCACGGCAAACTCGCGCTTGCCCCAGTGGCGGCCGGCCAGCGACTTTTGCTTGTCGACGTCCTTCTTGTTGTACTTGGTGCGCACGCAATGCACCAGCAGGCGATGGTCGTTCACGCCGTAGGGCGTGCAGGTGACGAGCGTCACCTTGTCGGCGCCGGGCTCGATGGTCAGCGACTCCATCTCCTCGGGCAGCACCACCTCGGAGTCGACCATCTTGTAGGCGAGTGTCTTGTTCATGGTATGCAGCAGCACCAGGTCGCCGGGCTCCAGCGAGTGGATGTCGTCGAACATGCTCAGGTTGCGCATGCCCGAGTGCGCGGTGAGCACGCAATGCGTCGAGGTGCCGCCCACCGGCAGGCTCGTGCCCTCCAGGTGGCCGACGCCCGCCATAAGGACTTCTTCGCTCGTGCCGTGGTAGATGGGCATACTCACGTCGATGGAGGGAATCTCGACCCAGCTCATCATAGGGTCGCGGTCAAAAATGAGCTGCTGGGCGTAGGGCTCGATCTGGTCGGCGGGAAGCTCGGTGGCCTCGCCCGCCAGCTGTTCGTTAAAGGAGCGTGCCTGGAGCAGGATGCGCTCGCGCTCCTCGGCAGACAGCGCGTCCACGGTGCTGGACACCGTGCTGATCTGGTTAAACACGCCCGAGGCCTCGAGCCGGTCCAAGATCCACGGCCAGGTCATAAGGCCCACGCCGATAAGGATGATGACGATGGTGATGAGACGGTCGGCCCAGCGCGGCAGCCGCTTGCGACGGCGCTTGGACTTTGGTTGAGGTTTGGGCTGAGGGCTTGAGCCGCCGTTTGCCGCGGCGTTATTGCTCTTCATATGTTTGGCGCCCTGCACCATCGCCAGTCACTCCTCTAAAGCTCAGGTTGTCTAAACAAATAATAGCCGATTAGCAAACTCATGCACCGGACAACGCAGCCTGACATCATTGCACAGCGCGAGTATGGGCCCGCATTTGAGTTTTCAAAATATCCCGAATCGGCGGGGCGATTCGGGATACAATGTCAATAGAAAACGACGCACCCCGCGTAAGTGTTCGAAAGCGCGGGCGGCCTAGTTTTCTGGTTGTGTTAAATGCCCGGGCCTCTAACCCCGGGCATTCTTATTTGCGCTTGCGGCGCAAATGCCGTCCACCGTCCGCACCGCGCGTGCGCCTACGGACCTTAAACCGAACCTCATACGAGTCAAGAAACGCGATGACGGATGAGTCCGCACCGGACGGTGGAGGCTGCCTGTGTTGTCCAAAAAGAACGGGGCACACTCCAGTGCGGAGTCTGCCCCGAAAAGAGAATGGCAAAGCAAGAACGTCGATGGACGAGAAAAGTGTCCGCAAGTCTCATGGCCATCACATCCCACCTGCCAAAGGGATGAGTGAGCGAGCTTTACTCCTGCTCGGACTCCTCAGCCTGCTTACGGCTGCGGATGAGGTGCGCCACGCCGATGCACAGCACCGCGCCACCAGCGATCCAGGTGAAGGTCACGCCGTTGAGACCGGTGAGCGGGAGGCCGGAGCCCTTCTGGTCGACAATGGTGAAGCTGAGTTTGCCGGTAGACGCGGTAGCCGAATTGTCCTTCACAACATCATTTCCTGCGGTGATTGCAGATTCCGTGCTAGGGGTTACATCGGTGCCAGTCTGATTAATATCGCGCTTGATGGTGAACGTCACACCGTTTGCTGCGGAGTTATTGTAACCAGGGGCGGGCGTAACCTCTTTAAGGATGTAGGTGCCCTCGTCGAGGCCGACAACGTTAATCTTGCCCTGGCTGTCGGTTTTCAGCATAGCTTTTTCTTTTTCGGTCGTCTTGACACCATTTGCCATGATGAAGTTGCCGTCATCGCCCTGCTCCTGCAGCGTGAATTCAACGCCCTCGAGCCCCTTGTCTTCATCATCGGAACCGACCTTGGTGACGTCGATGCCGTAGGTGTAGTCGTAGGCGGGGTGCTCGACCGTGGTACCAGTACCATCAGTAGTGTGCGGGTTGTTAGAATAAGTCAGCTTAACGGTATTTTTCTGGGCTTTACCAACCAAATCATTGAACTCAGTTTTGATCGTACCGTTTTCAAAGATCTTGGTAGAGTCGAGCTTGGCCTTGTACTCGACAGTCACCTTCGAGTCGCCGTTCAGCGCAATGGCAGCCTTGCCCTCAGCCCCGCATTTCTTGAGATCGGGGAAGTCGACAGTAAGCGTATTATCCTCGTACTTGGCGTTATAGCCGGACGCGACCACGGTATCGTCGATCATGACCTTAACATCGAGCGTCGTACCGTCATCCTTGAACTTGGGCGTCATGGAATTGGGGAGTTTGTCCGTAAAGGTGTACTTGTAGGTGCCGTAACTGTTGATGTTGCCCGCGACGGTACCGATGAGCTGGTAGTCGACATATTGGTCCATCTGAGAGTCGGCAGCCATGTTGGGCTTCTCGAATGAACCGAATGTGCCATCCTTAGTGTCATCCTTGACGGCCTTGGTCACAGTGGGGACCTGCTTCTTGGGAGTTAAGTTCTCATCGGAGCCACCGACAACAGCTAAAATCGGCGAGGTGAAAGTATCCGTGTTGCCCGCGGTGGCATTTGCGGTTTCGCCGACACTCGCAGTCACAAAGAGCCAGTAGCCGGCATCCAGGCTGCTGAACTTGTCGTCGGTGCCTGTTCTCCAGCCATTCGTCCCTTCAGCGATTGTGGCTTTTTCCAGTGCCTTGGCAATCTTGTCGAGGGTCGTTCCGGCGTCAAGCTTAGTGCTCGCGTCTGTACCAGACGTGTACTCAGCTTTGGTTTTCTCTTTAATCCATTCTGCCCACTCTTGAGCATCGTTGCCAGAGGGCTTTGTGGAATCGTCGTCGGCAAACGCCCCCGTCACAGCATCCCTAACTGAATCCGACGCCCACTCGATGTCAGAAACCGTCTTATCCCCATTCCAGGCGTTATCCTTCTTATCCTGCGTGACCGTTGCCTTAAAAATCTGGATGCCCTTAAAGGTCGTATCCGTGTAGGTCGAATCCGTAATCGTCACGTTGCCACTCTGGGCCACCGTCGGCGTGCCCTCAGCAAACGCCATGGTCACGGGCGCCATGACGCCGCCGAAGCTCAGCGCTGCTGTGAGGCCGGCGGTTACTGCCAGGCGTGCGATGTTCTTGCTCATGCTCATCTTCTTTTCCTCCGTTTTCCGTTTGATTCTCATTCGATCGATCATCATCTGTCTGTGTCTTAGCATCTACTTCGCTACGTCTCGCCCCGCTCTCTGTGGGGCTGCCAGCTACTCTTTATGGCTGCCACCTCCCCGCTTGACCAGGAGCGCGACCACGATGAGCGCGGCTCCGGCGGCCGCTACGGCGGCCGCGGCGTACATTGCCATATCGCCAGTCGAGGGCATAAAGCCTCCGGTGGTAATGCTAGGGGGTGTGCCGGTGGGCGTATTGATGAGCGACGCCTCCAGGCTGCCCGTCGACCCGTCCGCGCTGTCGGCGCGCAGGGGCGACTCGGCCGTGATAGTGAGCTTGGGCTTGGCGGCGGCCACCTGGTCGACGTCCAGGCCCTCGGCCTTGACCGTCACGGAGCGTGTGCCCTCAAAGGCGGTGTAGCCCTTGGGCGCCTTGAGCTCGCGGACCTCCAGCTTGCCCGAGTCCACGCCCGAGACGGTCACGCGGCCGTCCTCGCCCGTGGTGACGGTGGCCTTGCCGTCCGCATCCCACGTGCCGTCGGCCGCCAGCGTGCGGCCGCGGTCGTCGGCGATGCTCAGGACCGCCCCGGCAAGCGGCTTGTCGCCGTCGCTGCCGCGCTTGGTGAGCGCGAGATCCCAGGTGTAGGCGCACGCGTCGTCGCTCGGCGAGCGGGTGAAGCCGGCATCGCCGGACTGGTCGGCAAAGGGAGAGCGTGGGTAGCGCAGGTAGACCTCGTTGGGGTTGCCCTTCGCGATGCCGTGGTTGCACGCGCTGTTGAGCGGCGCGTTGTACACGGCGACCACGCGGGCGCCCGCGGTAAAGGCGTCGGCCCCGCCGAGCGCGGCGACCAGGTCGCCGGTGCGCACGGTGAAGGTCTTGCCGTCGGCCGCTACCTTGGTGGCGCACTGGGCCGTGATATCGGTCCAGCCCTTCGCGGGCTCAGTGCCGGCGCGGCCGTCCTTACCGGCCGAGACGGCGTCGAAGCCGCCGTCCGCGCCCGCCGCCACGTACACGCGCATGCTCGCGGCCACCTTGGAGGGGTCGAGTCCCACGCTCATGGTGTCGACGAACTGCACCGTGTAGGTGTCGTAGGCGGTGAGCCCCGCCGGGACCGTTGCCGAGAGGCGCCAGTACAGGTCGTCGGCGACCGTGGCGTCGGCGGCCTTCTGCCAGGCGGCGGTGCTGTCCTCCAGCACGTGCTTTTGGACCTTGGGCGTCGCGGCTTTGGGCTTGACGGTGACGGCGCTGCCGCCCACCAGGGCCATGATCGGCGCGGTGCCGGCCTCGCCCTGGGCGATGGCGTCGTCTTTGGCGACGATGAGCCAGTAGCCACGGGGCAGCTCGGCCGTCGTGCCCGCGTTAAGGGCCACGGACACGGCGCCAGAGTTCTGGAGGGAACGAGCGAGCTGTGCGCTCAGCGCGCTCGTAAGGTGGGAATCGGTGTTGAGCCACTCGGCAGCTTCCTGCGCGGTGGTCTGGGAATTGGGCATGCCGGCGCTGTGCAGCACAGGCAGCGCGGCGTCGCGCGCGTCGTCGCTTGCCCAAGCGAGATCGGTGGCGATCTTGGCGTCGCTGTCGCCGTCGACGACGTTGGCGCTAAAGATCTGGTAGGCGTCGTAGCTGCTCGCCACGGTGCCGCTCACCGTGATGGAACCGGTCGAGGTCGGCGCGGCCTGCGCGGAAGCGGGGAACACAACCGCGCAGGTACCGATCAGGAGGGCAAGCAGCGCAAACAAGATCGGGAAGGAGCAAACTTTCTTATTCACGACGCTCGCCTCCCTTCGCATTCGCCTTGCGACGAATGTGCATCCAGGCCGCAGCAGCGCAAAGCACCGCCGCGCCGGCAAGGTACGTCAGAGTGACGCCCGACATACCAGAAAGGGGCAAAGAGGTGGAGTAGGTGTTGGTGAAGGTGGAGACGGGAATGATGGTTGGGTCCGCACCGGCGGAGGTTTGAACCGCGACGCCCTGCCCGTTCTTGCCAAGGGTGTTGCCCATGTCGTCCTTCATCTGCGTAACGGTGGTAGAGGTGGTAAGACCGGTGTACTTGCCAGTGGTCTCATTCATGACGGCCTTCACCGTGACGGCAACCTGGTACTCGGCCTTGGAGTAGCGGAGCTTATCGATGGCACCGGTGGTAGGCGCGACCTCCTTCACCGTGTAGGTGTAGGTCTTGGCGTAATCTTTATTGGTGCCTGCTTCAGTGGACAGGTGCGACTTGTTGAACGTCATGGCGCCAAAGGTCGCCGTGATGTTGTTGAGCTTGGCGGCATCGGTCTCCCCTGCCTTTGGGGCAACAGAAATCTTGGGCGCTTCGGGCATGGGGGCTTTGGCTGCATAGTCACCCGTAGCCACAATGCTGAACTCGAACGGCACATAGCTGCCTTCGTCGTCCTTCGGCCAGTCCGTATTGCGAACGGATTTGGTCACCGGGATCTTCACGGACGTAGCGCTGCACTTGTCGGAGATGTACGTAGTGCCACTAACGATGCTCGGCCGCTCGTTCTCTTTCCACGTAATGGAGCCGTTTGTGCTGTCCACCGTGAACTTGTAGGTGTTCTTGTTCAGTTCGTAGCCAAACGGAGCCTGGGTCTCCGTGAGCGTGTACGTGCCCGGCAGCAGACCGGCCAATGTGAACTTGCCATTCGTGTCGTCGGTATCGGCCCAAGTGGTTTCGCTCGAAACCGACTGATCGCTCACGGTCCAAGACTGCGCCGCGGTCGTACCATCGGCACCCAGTTTCGCAAGCTTCCACTCGGAACCAGCCAAAGGAGTGTATCCCTTGTCTCCTTCCTCAACCTTAGTCCAAGACACCGTACCGGTAATAATCTTGGTGTTGGGAATGGCACCTTTGGGGTTATTCTCGAACGAAACGTTGTTCCCGTTCTCATCCACATAACCCTGAACATAGTTCGGCTTCTCGCCAGTATTGTTCATAGTGGCGTAGTAGATGGTGTCTGACTTCTGGTAGCCCTCCGGCGCCTTGACCTCGCGAATGTAGTACGTGAAGTAGTTCGTGTCGCTCGTGTCGCCAATGGTGGCCTTTTGGTTCAGGTAGTCGTACTGAATGGTGCCAACGGTAGAATCGGAGTCATTCGTGCCGTTATCCACAATAGAGACGATGCGGTCCCAACCGTTCTCCGCATCATTTTTGCTCGCGTAAATCGCCCACTCAGAACCTGCGAGCGGTGTGGTGTCGTCTGCAGCGTCAACCTTGCCCCACGCAACCGCAGACCCGTCGGGCGTGTAAGTACCGGACCATGGGAAGTTGTGGCGCTCCTGATCCATATCGATGACGGAAGCCGAGTCACCCTCGATATCCCCGAAATTCCACGCGACCGTGGGGTTGTACATCTGGAAGTCATCGCCAACATAAACACGCCCGTTGGTGGTCACGTGATCCTCGAAGCTGCCGTTGGGAACAACGATACTGCCCAACATGGCGGCTGCCGGGTCGTCGTCTGTCCACTTCCCGTCACCACCAATGCCCTCAAGGGCCATACCACCTCGGATGGTGACCTGCTTGGCCGTTGCGAAATTCCACAGGATGCTCTGGGCGGCAATGGAGTACTCAGACTTAGTCTTGTCGTTGCTACCGCTCTCGTACCCACGGGAGATTTCCTCACCATTCCACCAGAAGCGCCAGCCGGTGTTGAACTCAACCGGGGTCCCCTCTTCATCGATGATGTTGACGACCACGGAGGCGCCCACGGGTATTTTATTGAAGCTGAAGTCCACGCCACGGTAGATCGTGCCTTTATAGGAGTTGGTAAGATCCGACGCCTTCAGGTTAAAGACTTGAAGCGAAGAACCCTTGCCGCTATCGTCCGCATCGCCGGTAAACGTGATGAGCTTCTCGTTGTTGACAAGGGTCACCTCGCCGGAAACGCTGTTGCCGGTTACATCGGTGTAACTCGTCTTGCGGTTAAACTTCTTAATGGAGTTGTCGAACTTGAGGCCGTACGTCGCCCTACTGTCTTTGTTGTACTTTGCAATGGTGTAGTTGGAATTCTCCTCGGCAACATCGACCGTACAACTCCCGGTGGGTTTAAGCTTTGCGAGGGGCGTGGAGATCTTCGCCTTTACTTCGGAATCCAGGAAATTGGTGTAATTCTTACCGTTGATGCTCGACATGATGCTCGCGCCATCATCGTTGCCCGTGAACAGGCCATCGTCAGACCAGTCGCCCTGCATCTTCACGACAGACTGGCGATCGGCGTTGTTCATCCAGGTTGTACGGTTTCCCGCGATTGCCGCGGTATAGTCGTAGCCAATGGCTTCAGCGTTATGTGAGCTCTTTTGCCTACCAACCCAGGCACCCTTGTTCCACGCGCCAACGGAAGCCGATGCGGGCTCGCTTGTACCAACCTGGATTTCTTTGATAGAGGTCGCGTTACTCAAGCCCGCGACCGCAAGAACGACGCTGCCCGCAGAAGGACGAAACTGCGCACCAAAGCCAACGGTACCGAAGCGAAATCCCGCGCCAGACGTATTGTTATTACCATCCGTGTAAGGCCAGCTCTCCTTGAGGGGATTGAGCGCAAGCTTACCCTGCACGACGGTAAGGCCCTCGGCCTCGACGGCATATGAACCTGCAACGTTGTCGCGTGTGAGGTAGGAGGGGTCCGCAGGCTTGCCTCCTACGTACATGTCCCTTCCAACGAATGTGGCAACGCCGGGATCGGGGGTGGAGGAACCGATATTCGTGCCGATACCGATAGACGTGGGAACGTAAATACCCGGCCCCACGGTGGCCGTCGCTCTCGCTGAAGCCGCATTCGCACTCTGAGCCTGCTCAGCACTATTTGAAGAGCCAGCCTCGCCGGCATCGGTCTCGTCACTATTCTGGTTTTCGGCGTCCTCGCTGGTGTTATCTACAGCAGCGGACTCACTTGAGGAACCCCCCCCCCATCACAGTTTCCTCGGTAGGAACCGTCTGGGCATCGTTGGCGATGGCCTGCGAGATCGGAGGCATGACGAGCGACAGTACCAGACTCAAAACGGAGGCTCCGCACAAAACGCCTGCCAGTACACGGCGCGTCGCTTTATTACTCTGCTTAGATTTGTCCGAATTCGCTTTCATCGATGTCTCCTCCCCAAGAGACCGCGATCTTGCTCTTTCACCATCAAACGTATCTGCGCAATCTGTAATTGCGCTCGTTTAGTAATGCAATTATAACGATTGTTTAAACATCTGAGCAACAAAACCGACATTTTTGTAGCGAGTTCTCAATTCTCTTGACATTTACTCAGATTTACCTTCGTTTATTCGCTATCTATTTTTTGTTTCTGCTGGTAATTTAGTTGCCTATTATTTTTTAATGGCATTAGTTTTATTTGCACAACATTTTGCTCAAGAGCGAACATCCTGTGAACGGTCGAAAATCGACCGTGAGCGGTAGATCGTTAACCGGGATGAATATCCTACCAAATTGATGAGAATATCTTAAACCCATCGGTGGCTAGAAGCATGATGTTCAGACAACAATATTTGAATTTTCCCACAGATCTTAGGTATCAATTCGCCCAAATCGCCTGAGGCCACCGCAAAGGAGCCTGCCCCCTTCTGTGGTGGTTCTCCCCCAGCGCTACAGCAGATGTTCCTCGATAAAGATCGCGATGCCGTCTTTGTCGTTGCTGGCGGTTACAAAGTCGGCGGCGGCACGGGTGGCATCGCTGCCGTTTGCCATGGCCACGCCCACGCCGGCGTCAGCCACCATGCAGGTGTCGTTATCGGCATCGCCAAACACGCAGATGTCCTGGAGCTCCATGTCGTTGAGCTCCGCCACGCGCACAAGGCCGCGCGTCTTGGACACGCGCGGATCCATGAACTCGTAGAGCCGCTGCGTGGTTTGCAGAGCCGCCGCCTTAACAGTGTTATCGGCAAACGTCGACGCCCGCTCAATCACCCGCGGCATTACCTCGGGCGCCATGGTAAACATCACCTTGGGCTGCGGCTCGCGCAAAAACTCGGCAAAATCGACCACCTGGTAGGGCACGCCGTCGACGCGGGACAGGTGCTCGACGCACGCGTTGCTCTCGGGCACGTAGAACACGCCGTCTCGGGGACAGACGGGCGTTGCCGGAAGGTCCGCCATGTGCTTGCAGATGCGCGCGATAGTCTCGCCCGGCAGCGGATAGCTCAGCTCGTTGATGTCGTGCGCGCGGTCGATGACCTCGGCGCCACCGCAACCCACGAGCACGTCCACCAGACCTTCGATGCCCCAGAGCTCGTACATGGCCTCGGTCGCATGGGCGTCGCGCCCGGTGCACAGGCCAAAGAGCACGCCACGCTCGCGCAGGGCGCGGATCGCCGCCACGGTGCGCGGGGACACCGTGTGCCGGCTCGTGAGCAGCGTGCCGTCGATATCGCAGAACACGGCTTTGATGTGGCTGAAGGTGGTGTCCATGGGGGCCTTTCTGGGTTGTGCGGCGGTGTGGGGTGTATTCGCAAACGGCGTACATGGTATACCAAGGCACAGGCGCGGCCCGTCAAAGCAAAAACCACCACAAAGGTGCCTGGCCTCTTTGTGGTGGCCGAACCCGAAGGGTGGCCTGGTCGGAACGCAAACCATCACAACATTCGACGTTTTCGGCAAAATCGCGATTTTCATCGAATGTTGTGATAGTTTTTACTGCTTTGCGGCACGATCCAAGTGCCAACGACCAAATAGCAGCAACGCCGCGGGAACCGCCGTCACGACCATGCCCGCCCCGATGAGCGTCTGCTGCACGCCAAATGTTGCCGCCAGCCACGGTGCAACCGCCAGAGGGGCCACGCCAGCGAACATATTGCCAAAGCCCATGACCGAATTGACGCGACCGAGCTGCTCGAGCGGAGCCGTCGTTTGCACAATGGTGTTGTGGAGCGGGTTGACGACGCCCCAAGCTATGCCCAGGGCGATCTGGCCGACGAGGGCTACGCCCACGTGCGGCGTTCCCACATAGAGCAAACTTCCCAGGCCCACGGACATGAGCGCCACGAGCAGCGTTTTGAGGTTGACCAGGTGCGGCGGCAAGCGGAGCGCGAGCACAGCACCCAGCACCGCGCCCACGCCCGAGGCAGACGAGAGCCAACCCATCCACTCAACGCCGACGTGCAGGACATCGCGGTAGAAGAACGACTCCAGCGGATCGAAGGCTCCGTAGCCAAAGTTCGAAAGAAAGATAATGCAGAACAGCAGGGCGAGGACGCTGTTGGTGAAGACTGTCTTGATGCTGGCTGCGAAGGTGGCGCGGGAGGATGCGCTGGGGTTGGAGCTTTGTCCCGCGCGCTCCCCTTCCTCTGCCGAATCGGCATCCGCATGCCCGGCGACATGGCTGGTCTGCGGCCTAAAGCCCCAGCCGGCGATGAGTGCCAGCACGGTAAAGAGCATCATAAGCACGAACACCGCGCGCGACGACGCAGCCGCCGCGACAAAGCCGCCCAGCGTGGGGCCAACGATGATACTCACGTTTGAGAACATGGCAATGGCGGAGTTGATGTCTTTGAGCTCGGCAGGATCATCGGTGAGGTAGGCTGGATAGGATGTGGCGATGGGCTGGGCGAACCCCATCACAAAGCCCAGGAGCATCGCACCGGCAAGGACTGTTCCGGTCGTGCTGCCAAAGGCGATGATTGCCGTGCCAGTTGCAAGAGCGCCGACGATGCTCAGCAAGAAATGGCGGCGCGGACCCCAGGCGTCGAGCGCCGCGCCACCCACAAAGGATCCCAAGATCACGAAAACGTTCATAAACAGGACGGCCAGCGATGTCGCGACGACCGAGGCATCGTCCGCATAGGTAAGCGTTCCGATGACGCCGATAAAATAACTGGTCTGAAACCCGGTGTAGATGAGAAAGCGCATCGCCACCAGGCGCTTGGCCTGCACGGACAGCGATGATTGAGGCTTTGAGAAAAGAGAGACAAGCATGGAGACTCCTTGTTTCATACGAATGCGGACGGCGAGCATTCGCCACCGTCTGTCAAATCAATCTATCCGCATGAAACATTAAGGACACATCAGGACCCTTCTCTCCGTTTTTCGCCCGTCATGAACTACTCGGTAGATTGTAAGGCATGTCCCAACCATCTACCAAAGCAAAAACCACCACAAAGGTGCCGGCACCTTTGTGGTGGAAGTGACGTTTGCCAAGATAAAACCTGCCAAAACAAACCTGTCCCTTTTTGGCAGGTTTTAGGCCAGATGATCTTGGATGAGATCGCAGATGGCTCGGGCGTCGTTGATGTTGATGGCTCGGGTCGCAAAGCCGGCATCGAAGGCCTGGCGTGCCAGGGCCTCATTGCAGGCAAGGGCCAGCGTGTGACCATCGACCAGGTCGAGTGAGCTCTTGCCGCGCAGACGGTCGACACCGGAGCGCGCGACCACGATGTTGCCGAAGCCCTCGGCCTTGTAGCCCTCAATGATTACCACGTCGACATCGTTGTAGCGCGACAGCAGCTCGCGCGCGGGCATCTCGTCCTCCTCGCGCGTGTCGGCGTACTCCGCCCAGCGCGTGGCGCAGATAAGGCCCACGTGCTTGGATCCGGCTTGGTGATGGCGCCAGGTGTCCTTAGCGGGCACATCGATATCAAAGCCGTGATGCCCATGATGCTTGAGCGAACCCACGCGCAGGCCGCGGCGAGTGAGCTCGGCTATGACCTTCTCGACGAGCGTGGTCTTGCCCGAGTTTTGGTAGCCGATAAACGCGATCGCGGGGACGGCCGGTGTCGGAGCTGCGGGCGCGACGGCGACGGGTGCGCTTGCGGGCGCGGCGCCGTCAGCGGCCACAGCCTCAACGGCAGCGGCCTGACGCTCTGCGCGATCCCACACACCCGAGCGGCCGCCCTCCTTGTGCAGCAGGCGCACGTCGACGATCTCCATGCCGCGATCGACCGCTTTGCACATGTCATAGATCGTAAGGCACGCAGCGCTCGCGCCGGTCAGGGCCTCCATCTCGATACCCGTCTTGCCCGTCACGCCGGCCGTAACCAGTACGTGAAAACCAACCTGCCCGTCCGCGCGCGCCGGCGCCCAGCCCTCG
>CAUAGV010000017.1 GCA_958428675.1 uncultured Collinsella sp. | reverse complement strand
GGCGACAGCACGGGGATACCGTCGTGACGGCACGCCGAGACGTAGTGAACGATTTTTTCGGTCTTGCCCGTATAGGACGTCAGAACGGCCGCCATGTACTCGTGCGGATAGTGCGCCTTGAGCCACGCCGTCTGCATAACCAGGATGGCGTAGCCGGCGGAGTGTGACTTGTTGAAGGCGTAAGATGCGAACTCGAGAACATCGTCCCAAATCTTCTGGGCGACCTCGCGCGTGTAGTTGTTCTTGATGGCGCCGTTCATCCAGTGGTCGTAGGTGGTCTCGTCCGAGCCATCCTCCCAGTGCAGCACCGTCGACGTGAGCAGCTTGATCTTTTTCTTAGCCACGGGCTTACGGATACGCGAGTCCGATTCGCCCTTGGAGAAGCCGCACATCTCGACGGAGATGAGCATAACCTGCTCCTGGTAGACCATGGTGCCGTAGGTTTCGCCCAGGATGTCGTCCAGGCGGTCGTCGTAGGAGACGGCCGGCTCCTTGCCGTTCATACGGTTGATGTAGGACGAAACCATGCCGGCGCCCAGCGGGCCCGGGCGGTACAGGGCGATCAATGCCACGACGTGCTTGTACTCGGTGGGCTTCATGTTCTTGATCGTGGCCGTCATGCCGGCGGACTCGACCTGGAAGACGCCGGCGGTGTGGCCGGAGCCCATGAGCTTAAAGATCTCGGGGTCGTCAAAGGGAATCTCTTCCTCTTTGATGTCGATGCCGAAGTTCTTTTTGATGTTGGCCTTTGCCTTGGAGATAACCGTCAGCGTGCGCAGGCCCAGGAAGTCCATCTTGAGCAGGCCCATGTCGGCAACGGTATGGCCCTCGTACTGGGTAATCTCGACGCCGCCCTTTGTGTCGAGCTTGGTGGGCACATGTTCGTTGACGGGGTCGCGGCAGATCAGAACGGCGCACGCGTGCACGCCCTCGCCACGGGTGAGGCCCTCGATCGAGAGCGCCGTGTCGATGATGCGACGGGCGTCGTCGTCCTTTTTATAGGCCTCGGCAAAATCGGGGTTAAACAAATCCTCTTTGCCGGGTTGTTTGTCGAGCACCTGTTTGAGCTTGACCTTGGGGTCGCTCGAGACCATCTTGGACAGGCGCTGGCCCATGTAGACCGGGTAGTCCAGGACGCGCGCGGCGTCGTTGATGGCCTGCTTGGCCTTAATGGTCGAGTAGGTGATGACGTGGGTGACCTTCTCGGGGCCGTAGAGCTGACGAACGTGCTCCACGACCTCGAGGCGCCGCTCATCGTCGAAGTCCATATCGATATCGGGCATCTCGGTACGCTGCGGGGACAGGAACCTCTCGAACATCAGGCCGTTCTCGAGCGGGTCAAACGCGGTGATGTTCATGGCGTAGGCGACGATAGCGCCGGCGGCCGAGCCACGGCCGGGGCCGACGCCGATGCCGTTGTCCTTGGCCCATTGCACGTACTCGGCGACGATCAAAAAGTAGGCGGCAAAGCCCTTGTCGCAGATGACCTTGTATTCGTACTCAAAGCGCTCTTTGATGTTGACGCCACCGATCTCGCGCGTGGCCCAGTCGTCACCGTAATGCTGGCGCAGGCCCTTCTCGCACTCGCGGCGGAACTGGCTCTCGTGTGTCTCGCCGGGGTCGAGCAGCGGGAAGCGCGGCAGGATGATGGAGTCCCAGTCCAGCTCTACGTAGCACTTGTCGGCGATCTCGAGCGTGTTGTCGCAGGCCTCGGGGCAATACGGGAACATCGCCCGCATCTCCTCCTCGGTCTTCATATAAAACTCCGAGCCGGTCATGCGCATGCGGTTGGGATCGTCGACCTTGGCGTTCATGCCAATGCACATGATGACGTCCTGCACCGGCGCATCCTCGCGGCGCAGGTAGTGGAAGTCGTTGGTGGCAATGACCTTGACGCCCACCTGCTTGGCGATATCGATGAGCGTGCGGTCCATCTGCTCGTCGGTCAGGCCGTTGTCGGTGGTAATGCCGTGTTCCTGGATCTCGATATAAAAGTCGCCGGGGTCAAAGGTGTCGCGGAAGGTCTCGGCCCACTTGATGGCGCCCTCCATGTCACCGCGGTCGATGTATTTGGGAATGATGCCCGCGATGCAGGCGCTCGTGCAGATCATGCCCTTGGCATGGCGGCGCAGGTTGTCGAGCGTCACGCGGGGCTTGTAGTAAAAGCCCTGCACGGCGGCCTCGGAAACCGTCTGCATCAGGTTGACGTAGCCCTCCTGGTCCTTGGCCAGAAGGATCATGTGGTAGAGCTCGGGCTTATGGTCGCGAGCAAGGGTCTCGTCCGGCGTAAAGTAGACCTCGCAGCCAAAGATGGGCTTGATGACCAGAGGCGGCTTGAGCTCGTCGATATTGCCCTTCTCGTCCCACATGGCCATGTCCTTCACATACTGGGCATGCTCGCGCGGGTTTTCCTCGGGATCGGGCTCCACCAGCTCGTCGCGGCGGTCCTTTTCCAAGAAGGCCTTGTCGTGGCTCCAGGTTTTGTACTCGGGCGTGTTGTGGTTGACGGCGTCGCAGGCCAGCGCCAGGTCGGGTACGCCATACATGTAGCCGTGGTCGGTAATGGCCACGGCGGGCATGCCCAGCTCTACGGCACGGTTGACCATATCCTGGATACGGGTTGCGCCGTCGAGCATGGAGAAAACAGTGTGATTGTGCAGATGGACGAATGCCATGTGATGAGCTCCGATGCGGGTTCGTGTTCTGACTGAACGATTTTACCGCACGGCACGGACGGCACCCGAACCTAGCCAAACCAACACGGCTACTCGCGCAGTTGCGGTGAAATGCGGACTGTTTGGCGGCTTTTTTGGCCAAAACAGTCCGTATTCCACCGCAAGTTATCTGAGGGCTAAAGGTTGTAGGTGACTACTTGAGGTTCGGCGGGTTCGACGAAGATGGTTGGATCCGGCTGTTCCACGCGGACGAACTTGACGGTCACGGCCTCAAAGCCCGCCTTGTGCAACACATCGGCGTAGACGCGCGCCTGCAGGGCGTGCTTCTCCTGCAGCTGTTCCGGCGTCTCGTCCGGTGTGCCGCCCGTCTTGTAGTCGATGACCAGCGCGCATGACGAATCCGCCGGGTTCGTCGCTAAAGCGTCGATGGCGCCCTCGGCATATGCACCGTAGCGAGCGATGCCCTCATCCTCGCAGCCCAGCGAAAAGAACGGCACCTCGGCGCGAACGCACGGCCAGGCAAGCAGCTCGGCACGGACCGCCGACTTGAGCCAGCGGTCCAGGGCAACGTCGAAGCGCTCGCGCTGCTCCGGCGTCAGGCGCCACAGACGCGCCAGCGCATCGGCACGCGCGGCGGGCAGCTCATCGGCACCCATCTCGATCAGCCACTGGCAGGCGGCATGGAACGCCGAGCCCAGCGCCATGGGGTTGCCGGCGGGCTCAACGGCGGCCGCGTCTGCATCGGCCATCTCCGAGCCATCCGACTCCGCATCATCGCCGGCCTCGTCCATGGGCACGTGTGCCTCGGCGACACGGTCCTCGGACTCGGCATGCAGCGCCGCGGCGATCGACGAATAGCTGTACGAATCACGCGCCGGGAACGGACACGCGCCCATGCGCACGCCCACCGCCTGGGGATACACGAGCTCAAACGCATCGGGCTCGGGGTCGGCAGGACCGGGAACGGTGGCGCGGGCATCCGCACCGGCACCCTCCGGCTCCGCATCGCCGCGGACAAGCCTGCCCTCGACATCCAGCGAAGCGTTGGCCTCAAACGCCTGCTCGCCAAACGTAAAGTCCGCCAGCGAGATGAGCTCGTAGTCGCCCGGCTTGGAGTTGTCGAACACCAAACGGTCGCTATCGAGCTGCGGCATGTCCAGGCTGTCGGTCGGCAGGATGCGGCGCAGCACGTCGTAGGTCAGATCCGTCTCGACATCGAAGGTCGGCGCCGTCACCTTGCCGCGGCTCACGCCGACATCCATCGCCAGAATGACCAGCTCGCGCGCTCGCGTCATGGCGACATAGAGCAAACGGGCCCGCTCCTCGAGCGAAAGCTGCAGGTCGTCGTTGCGCAGGCGAACGAATGCCTCGGCGGGAGAACCCGTCGCGCAGACATCCTCCATGAGCTCCGGCGGCAACCATAGCGACGTGCCCTTACCCTTAAACGCATGCTCAAACTGCTTTTTGACGTCATCGCCCTTTACGAACGTGCCGTCCGCGAGTTTAACGCCGTCGAAGCGTGCCGGCAGCGCCACAACCTGCGCTCCGCCCTCGACACGCCCCATCTGAGCCGCACCCGAGGACTTACGCACGCCAAAGCACTCCGCAACCGCTACGACCGGATACTCCAGACCCTTGGACGCATGCACGGTCATGATGCGCACCGCGCCGTCGCCCTCCTCGTTGAGCGCGCCCGGGGCCTCCTTGCCCGCCAAGAAGCGGTCGAAGGCGAGCGCGATGGAGCGCGGAGAATTGCCGAGCTCGACCTCTGCCTCGGCCACGGCGTCGAGCGCCTTGAGCACGTTGGCGGCGATGGCCTTGCCCTCGGGACCACGCTGCGCCAGACGCACGAACCAGCCGGAGGCATTGACCACGTCGCGCGCGATGGCGGCGAACGAATCGCGTCCCACGCGACGAAGCGCGTAGCGCAGCACCTCGCGGGCACGCGTCACGAGCGGCAAGTCTTGCAAACCCGGCACGTCGAAATCACTCATGATGCCCACGTCGATATTCCGGCGCGAGGTCTCCCCCGTCTCGCTATCGAGCTTGGTCGCCAGCGCCAGGAACTCCTGGGCGCCGAGCGCAAACATCGGCGAGGCGAGCAGTGGCATAAGGCCCTGCGCCGTATCGGCCGGATTGGCGAGTGCGCAGACCAGGGCACGCACCGTCTGCACCTCGGCTGCCTGGGCAAAGACCGAGCCGCCTGCGATCACGCAGTCGAGCCCCTGGTCGCGGAAGGCCTGCGCATAGACATCGGCGTTGGTCATGCGGCCCAGCAGCAGGACCATGCTGCCCTGGGGCTGGCCCGCTTTAACGAGTGCTTGGAATCGCTCCGCAATCGCACGAGCTTTCGCCTGCGTTCGCTCCTGGGTGCTGCCGCCGGCAACGAGCAGCGCCTGGCGGCGCGATGCCTTCGCCTTGAGCTTGTCCTCGCGTTCGTCGCTCGGTTCAAGATCCAAGAACCCCTGCATCAAACCACCGGTGCCGCCGTCAAAGACGCGCGCCACATAGCGCAGCACCTCGTCGTGGCTGCGGAAGTTGCGTACAAGCTTGACGAGCTCGCCGGCGGGGGCATCGGACGTGGCGACCGTCTCGGACGCCGTCGTCGAGCCCACCTTGAGCTCCTGGCGACGGAACACCTCGACCTCGGCACCACGGAAGCGGTAGATCGACTGCTGCGCATCGCCTACGGTGCACAGTGCGCGCTCCCCCACACCCGTCAGGTAACGGATCAAATCGACCTGCATCTGGTCGGTATCCTGGAACTCATCGATCATGACCATCTTAAAGCGACCCTCATAGGCCGCTCGGATGGCGGGATAATCGCGCAGCGCCTCGTACGCCATGCGCAGCAGGTCGTTGTTATCAAGCGCGGACTGGTCAGCCTTGAGCGCGCGGTATTCCGCCTCCACAGCACGAGCAAGCCCCACCAGCGCATCGAGCGCCGGACCGCCGCAGGCAAGCACGATATTGATAAATGCATCGGCGGCCTCGGCCTTGAGCAGCTCCACCTGCTCCTTAGGAAACGCCTTGCTCGCCCGAGGCATGCTGCACGACATCATGAGTCGCGCCGCATCCTCCATGGTTTTGCCGCTCGCCTCAAACGCGTCGATGGCATCGAGTGCCACCTGCGCTTTCTCGGTCGCGGCCTTGCTCGCACCCAACGCCGCGCGATAGGCGTCGGCAAGCGCAGAGGTGTCGGCCTGGCCGCGCGCCACGCACACATCGTCCATGCCGCCCGGCAGCTGGCTCGATAGCTCCAGCAGGTCGCGCACCAGACCTTTGATGGTGGTACCGGCGCCAAACGGCCCGCCCTCGCCCGCCATGGGATACCAAGCGTAGAGGGCCTTAAGCGAGGCGGCGAGCCCAGGCGCGGCATCGGGCGCCGTCGCGCGCCCCAGCACATGCTCGACAGCCTGATCCATAAGCTCATCGGTATCGGTAAGCACCGTGAACTCGGGATCGATGCCCAGCTCCAACGCATGCGCGCGCAGGATGCGCGAACACATGCCGTGAATGGTCGAGATCCAAGCGTCGTCGACGGTCAGGGCCTCCTCGTCCATACCCTCTTCGATAAGCGCGCGACGCACGCGGTCGCGAATCTCGGCCGCGGCATCTTTGGTAAAGGTAATGGCGAGCACCTGATCCAGATGCTCGACAAACGGACCGGATTCGGGCGAGAGCGCATAGACGATGCGGCGCGTGAGGGTAAAGGTCTTGCCCGAGCCGGCACCTGCCGAGACAAACAGCGGGCGGTCGAGCGTTTTGACGACTTGCAGTTGTTGCGGCATCAAAGTCGAAAGATCCATGGTCTACACGTCCCTCCTTACAAACGTTCCTTCGTGGTTATACGAGCAGCGCGCATGCGCGGCCTGAGCCGACGTCGGGTCGACGGCGGCAACGTTGCCTGCCTCGAGCTCGCGCAGACGCTCGGCAATGCCGGTCTCCACGCGATCGAGCAGCGCATCGAAGTCCATGTTGCCGCCCTCGCCGGGAAAGCCCTTCTTAAGGCCTGGGATGCGGCCGTCGCCGCGCTCTTCCTCAAGCAACTCGGCGCTCGCCGCACCGCGCAGCGCGGGCTTGCCGCCCTTGGTCGAAAAATAGAGCGCGGCGCGGGTATCCAGATCCAGCGCCCGGCGCATGGCCTGCGCGTAGATGAGTGTCTGGGTATGGGGCGGCAACCAGCGCGGGTCGTCGATGGGGGCCTCGCCCGACTCCTCGTCGCGCACCGTGGGATCGGCGAGCTTAAACTCCTCGACACCCGAACGATGCTTGTAGTCGATTACCACGGCGCGATTCTCGGCATCCACATCCACGCGGTCGATGCGCCCACCGAGTGGCCAGCCGGCATACTCAACTTTAAGATCGTTAAAGGCAAACTCCAGGTAGCGCGGAGCAAAAGGAGTCAGCGCCTCGGCTTCATAGGCAAGCACACCCTCCAGCTGCGGCAAGATCTCGGCCACCTGGCGCTCCTCTACCGGAGAGAGCGGCACGAGCGGCCCCTCGGTACCGCGCTTGCCGGCGTGCTCGGCCAGGGTCTCGGCAAAGACCTCGTGCAGCAGCTCCTTCGCGCGCGGCAGGTTCATGGGCGTCACGCGCTCCATGCCCTCCTGCGGAAGACGCGCATGCAAGTGCTCCAGCACGTCATGGACAAAGTTGCCTTTCTCCATGTTGCCAAAGCCCGCATCGATGGACTGAGGTTTGACGCGATACGAGACGAACCAGCATAACGGGCAGGTGGAATAGGCCTCGATCTGCGAGGCGGATGTCAGGCGCGGCACGAGTGGCGCGTCCTCGCCCTCGCCATCGCGACGACGCAGGACCAAATACGGCACGGCCTCGGCACTCAGATGCTGAGGAGCTTCGCAGGTCACGCGCTCGCGCTTGAGACCTTCGCCTGCCACGGGATCGAAGTCCCTTACGATATCGCCCTCACCCACGCACTTCGCCTTGTCGGCGCCAGCGGCCTTAGCGTCGTCAGCGGCGTTGTCGGCGTCAGCGGCCTTAGCATCGTTAGCGGCCTCGGCATGCGCCCGCAACTCGGTCCACACGGCAGCCGGGTAGCACTCGCGCGCCTGGCGATCGTGCGTCACGCGGGCAAGCGTAACCGGACCGCGCGCGGCCTGCATCGCGCGACCAAAGCGTACGCGCAACAAGGCGGCAGGCCCAAGCGTCACACCGCTGCGATCTAACTCTGCCGTCAGCGTGGCCAACGGGCCCTCCTCATGTGAGAGCGGATAACTGTCCAGGTCGACGTCGGCAAACAGCACGGCATCGTAGCTATCGGGGCACAGGGCTGCCGCATCGGCAAGCGACGCAAAGCGCGCTTGGGCGCGCGGCGCGCGGTCGACCTCGTAGGTCTCGTAATCGTATGCGGTGCTGCGCTTGTCCACCTTGGTACGAACGCCATCGAGCACGGGCACGGTCGCAGCCTGCGACACGTCGAGCGTACGAGCATCGTTCATAAGGATGTCGATGGCATGGCGCAGCAGAGCCGTCTCTGCCTGGCGACAGGCCTGACCGTCAAGGCCACCTAGAGCGCGATCGGGCAGCGCCTCGGCAACGGCGAGCATGGCCTTGAGCGCCGTCACGGGCTTGTCGCGCCACAGCGCCTGAAACACGTCCGAGACCACGCATGGCACGTTCTTAAACCAGTTTTCTTCGCTGGCAGCCTTGCGGGCGCCCCTCACCTGGCCCTGCACGCTCTGCAGCAGGCTCTTGACGCCCGCAGTGGTCTTGCTGCGCGACAGGCGCATGTTCTTATCGAAGGTTCGCGCGCTGGCGGCATCGGCGCCCGAAAGCGGACTGTAGATCCAGTCGGTAAGCTCCGGCGCGGGCCACCATTCGGTCTTTGACGCCATGCCCTCATCGGCGGCCTTCATGCGCTCGATCAGGCCGGCAAGCGCCGCAAACTGCCTGCCCGCAATGGATTGGGAAAACGCCGTGAACTCAGTCGTCTCGGCCGCAATGTGACGCGCCGCCAAACGAGCAGCGAGTTCGCCGAACAGCTGGGGTGCCCGGGCGGACACCACGAGTACGCGCACGGGATCGACGGGTGCGGAGGCGGCATCGTTGACCTTGGACTCCTTGCGCGCTTTCACCATCTTATCGATGACGTCCGCATAGACACGGGCACGGGCATGGGGCCCGGCGACTTCCACAAAGGCAGGACGTACGACGGACTTTGGAGCAATCGCGGGAGCGCCGGCATCCTCGTCCAGCGGTGCAACCTCAAACAGCACGCCGCGGGCATCAAAGGCGGCAGCCAGGTCCTCGCGCATCGCCGCTTGCTCGCAAGCGAGCAGCACGACAACCTCTCCCCCGTTGTTTGCCACGGCAGACAGCAACTCGAGCAGGCCGTGCGTAAACGACGTGATACCGCGCACGCATACGGCGCGGGTGCACGCCGGCAGGCTATCGGCCAGGACACTGGCCATAATGTCAGCCGCCTCGCAGGGCTCGACCATTTCTCGACGGTCCAAACCGCCCGCGTAGGCGCTCAACAGCTCGAACACGCGAGCCTCGGCGTCGCTTTTTGGCTCAGGCTGGCAATTATTGCCACGGCATCGCCCGGCCGTCGTCTCCGCCACACCCGGCAGCACATCGCGGGCCATACGCGCGAGCATGCGCACCGTGCCCTGGCTGCGCGAAAGCGGCTGCAGGTCGGCATCGTCGCGGCGGGCAATCATATCCGAAAACAACATCTGGCGCTGCAGGTTGTCCACAAAGCCGCGCCCGTCGCCCAAAAGCTCCCAAAGCGAGCGAAGCCACGACGAAGGGGTCTTGTAGTCAACACCCAGGGAAGCGCCGGACGCAGCGGCATCATGACGGCACAGGTCGAGCTCGGCAAACGTTGGCGCCAGCAGCACGGCACGCCCGTGGCGGGCAATAAGGTCGGCAAGCAGCGCCGACTCGGCATCGCTCAAATCCGTGCCGGCATTGGTGGTATAGATTCGAACAGGCATGGTCCTCCGCTCAAACTGTTCGCAATAATCAATGCATCCATCCTACCCGCCCACGCGGACAGATTTGCCCCACGCCAACAGATTTCCTCCGTCCCCAAAGGATCAAAAAACCGCCCCCGAAGGGACGGTTCTGCGCAATTCATTTGTTGCCGCTGGCCTACTCGCCATCCTCCAGTTTGATGAGGATCTTGCGATAGCCACCGTACTCGCCATTAAGTGCCTTGGACACACGGCTCACCGTGGTGGACGAAGCGCCGGTACGCGCCTGAACCTCGACATAGGGCTCGCCCTCGTCCAGATAACGCGCGACCTGCAGACGCTGCGATAGATCGCAGATCTCGCGCGGCGTGCAGATATCGGTCAAAAACGCTTGGATATCCTTCTCGTCATCCAAAAGACTAAATGCGTGGACCAGCTGCTTGACATCAGGCTTGTCAAACATGTTCTCGATATTCATCGATCACCGCCAAACCCGCCAAAAGGCATCGAAGTTGATACTGACATCGGGCATCGTTCGCCCGTTCTATGCAATAGGGCAACGCCTGTGGCTTTTGCCCGTAGCAGTTTAGCACACCACCAAACTAAAGCGGCAAAACTCTCTGCCAGCGGCGCGTTTTCTAGGACGAACGCCGTTTTGAAACCGAATGCGCACGCAAGCTCCACGAATATCTGAGACAATGGGCGCCCAAACAGGACCGTGCCCCGCACCCATCCAAGTTGCAAAGGCATGTGCCCCTTACGCTCCCTCACCACGCCATGCGCAAGAAAGGATTCACACCATGCGCTTTATGCTTAACTGGCTCTTTACCTCGATCGCCATCGCGATCGCCACGTTCCTCGTTCCCGGCATCCAGCCCTTCGGTTTTGCCGAGGCCTGGGTCTGTTTCGCCTTCGTGGGACTGTTCCTGAACATCGTCGATTCGCTCGTCAAGCCGTTCCTGACGGTCATCTCGCTGCCGCTCACGATCATTACGCTGGGTATTTTTCAGCTTGTGGTCAACAGCTTTATGCTCGAGCTGGCCAGCTACCTGTCGGTCAATCTGCTGGGCGCGGGTATCTCCATCGCCAGCTTTGGATCGGCCTTTATGGGCAGCATCCTGGTGTCCATCATGCGCAGCATCCTCGACAGCATCGCCGAGGGCTAAAACGGCCATTCCGGCCGCGCCCGTCTCAACAGCCCAAAACGAAGGCCGCCCATCGCAAAAAATGGGCGGCCTTCTTATTTGCCAAGTCTCAAAGGGCGAGAGGATCTGCCATTTCCACCCCGTCCCCACATGGCAGGTGGGGCTAGATCACGTAGTCGTAGCCCTCGTTGGGGGCGACGAGCGCATCGAGCGTCACGCCGTCGAGGTAGTCGTTGATGAGCTTGTCCAAGTTTTTCCACACGTCGAGCGTGGGGCACTCATCCGAACGCGAGCAGCCCTTGCAGTCGCCATCCAGGCAGGCGACCGGTGCCAGGCTGCCCTCGGTCAGGCGCAAGATCTCGCCCACCGTGTACTGCTCGGGCGGGCGTGTGAGCACATAGCCGCCGCCCTTGCCGCGCATGCCCGAGAGCATATTGGCGCGCACGAGCGTCGCCAGAATATTCTCGAGGTACTTCTCCGAAATACCCTGACGTGCCGCAATCTCTTTAAGCGGGATGCGACCGGCCGCTTGGTGCTCGGCCAGATCGACCATAACGCGCAGGGCATATCTGCCCTTAGTAGAAACCAACATATAATAGTGCTGCCTTTCGGTCTTTTAGTTCGTTGAAATTCTAGCCGAAAAATTGGCTTTGAAAATACCCGTTCCGGTCAAGATGGTTAATCAACTTGCAATAATCTCCTATTTCCTATTGCATTACTAGGCTTTAGTGTCTACCATGCTTCCCAACAGCTAAACGAACAACCTATAAGGTTTGTGGGTTTCGCTGCTAGACACACCGTAAAACCACACGGTATCCAGTCATTTGAACACTTTGGAGGTTCACCATGAGCAATGTTTACACGTCCATCGATCAGCTTATCGGCCACACCCCGCTTCTGGAGCTCACCCACTTTGAGGCTGACGAGGACCTCAAGGCCCGCGTGCTCGTCAAACTGGAATACTTCAACCCCGCCGGGTCCGTTAAAGACCGCGTCGCCAAGAGCATGATTGACGAGGCCGAGAAGGCCGGCAAGCTCGTGCGTGGCGGCGACTACACCATCATCGAGCCCACGAGCGGCAACACCGGCGTCGGCATCGCCTCGGTGGCGGCGGCCCGCGGCTACAAGGTGATCATCACCATGCCCGAGACCATGTCCGTCGAGCGCCGCAAGCTGATGCAGGCATACGGTGCGCAGCTCGTGCTCACCGACGGCTCCAAGGGCATGAAGGGCGCTATCGCCAAGGCGGAGGAGCTGCAGAAGGAGACTCCCAACAGCATCATCGCCGGCCAGTTTGTGAACCCCGCGAACCCGGCCATTCACAAGGCCACGACCGGCCCCGAGATCTGGGACGACACCGACGGCAAGGTCGACATCTTCGTCGCCGGCGTCGGCACCGGCGGCACCGTGACCGGCGTGGGCGAGTTCCTCAAGGAGCAAAACCCCGAGATTCAGGTCGTCGCCGTCGAGCCCGCCACCTCCCCGGTGCTCTCCAAGGGCCAGGCCGGCCCGCACAAAATCCAGGGTATCGGTGCCGGCTTTGTGCCCGACGTCCTCGACACCCAGGTCTACGACGAGATCATCCCCGTCGAGAACGACGACGCCTTTGCCACCGGCCGCGCCGTGGGCCACAAGGAGGGCGTGCTCGTGGGCATTTCGTCCGGCGCCGCCGTGTGGGCCGCACTGCAGCTGGCCAAGCGCCCCGAGAACGAGGGCAAGACCATCGTGGCGCTGCTCGCCGACACCGGCGAGCGCTACCTGTCCACGGCACTCTTCCAGAACTAGAGCTCTCGTTCTTAGAACGAGTCCAAGGCACGCCGGTCTCCCCTCTCTTCTGGCAGCCTGAGCTCATCCCAACAGGGTGTCCCACAGGACGCCCGAACTTGCTACAATGTCTGCGGCGCGGAACCAGCCTCCCGCGCCGCTTTTCTTTTTTGGCCACATGCCACCAAGGAGAACCTCCCCATGCACAACAAGCGCGTGCTCGTCGCCATGAGCGGCGGCGTCGATTCCAGCGTGACCGCGTATCTGCTCAAAAGTCAGGGTTACGAATGTGTCGGTGCCACCATGCGCCTCACCTGCCCCGCGCCCGATCCCACCACGGGCATGAGTAAGGTCGACCGCGACATCGCCGATGCAAAGGCCGTCGCCGAGCGCCTGGGGATACCCCATCACGTGCTCGACCTGCAGCAAACCTTCGACCGCAACGTTGTCGAGCGTTTTATGAACGCCTACCAGGAGGGGCTGACGCCCAATCCGTGCATCATCTGCAACCGCCATATTAAGTTTGGCGCGTTGCTGGATGCGGCGCTGGATATGGGCTGCGACTACATCGCCACGGGCCACTATGCCAAAACGAGCCAGGCGCCCGACGGCACCTGGCAGCTGCATCGCGGCGAGGACCCCAAAAAGGACCAGAGTTACTTTTTGTATTCGCTCACGCAGGAGCGCCTGGCGCACACGATCTTTCCGCTGGCAGGCCTAGACAAAGAGCGCGACGTGCGCCGCATAGCCACCGAGCAGGGCTTTGTTAACGCCAAGAAGGCCGAAAGCGAGGACATCTGCTTTATTCCAGACGGCGACTACGCGGGCTATATCGAGCGCCGCTGCGGACATGCCGCTGCACCGGGCAACATCGTATGGCGCGACGGCAGCGTGGTTGGGCGCCACAACGGCGCGCTGCGCTACACCATCGGCCAGCGTAAGGGCTTGGGCGTCGCGATGGCGCATCCCGTGTACGTAACGGGTGTCGACGCCGTCAACAACACCGTGCATCTGGGCGAGGCAGAGGACCTGACGGCCACGGCGCTCACGGCCAACGACTGGATTTGGAGCGCCCCTGCCGACCACATGGAGGCCGAGCTGGATGTCGGCGGCATTCGCGTGGGCGCCAAGTACCGCTACCGACAGAAAGACCAGGCAGCGACCCTTACGCGCGGCGAAGACGGGCAAATGTTGCTGACCTTTGACGAGCCGCAGCGCGCCATCGCCCCCGGCCAGGCTGTCGTTATATACCGCGGCGACATCGTCCTGGGCGGCGGCACCGTGACCGGCGCACTTAAGTAGCCGCGGGTTTATCGCTGCACGTGTCGAAGTACCTCAACAGCGGCACCAACCTCGATTATGCGACGCTCGAGGCCGCGGCGGATGGCCTCGAGTCGACCCTCCGCCGTGGCCCATTCGCTCTGCGAAAGAATCTCGATCGCCTCATCAACAAATCCGTTGAGCCGCGATGAATCGAACCAATCGAGCAAATCCGCAAGCGCCAGCTGGACGGAAGGGTCGGGCCCAAACGGCTTAGCGGAAAACCCAAACTCCCCAGCTGCGAGCACGGCAGTTGGCACGTTGTACCACAGGCAGTTGCCGCTATCGAACAGCGGAGCAGGTTTTATCTCCAGGGTGTCGACATTGCGGATGATGCCGAAGTTTCGCCAATGGCGGTCGCTGTTGGCCAAAAGGGCATCGCAAACGATCATCTGCGACATAGACCTTCTCACGGCAGCCTCGTCTGCTCCATGCTTACCAAGAAAGCGGCAGTACCGGTCGTACGTCGAGCTTCCTCGCTGGCCACCAAGGGCGTTCTTAACGTAAACAGCCGGAACATATTCCTCGCGGCCGTCAAGAAAGTCGTCGCACAGACACACAGGGCCATCGAACATGCGCTCAACCGTGTAAGGAACAAACTCCCCCTTGGAAAGCAAGCGACGATGCAGAGCCGTTGCAACCGCCTCGTTAAAGGGCCGTTGGTCGTCCATGCCGCACCCCTTGACCAGAACGCGAACACCGTTGCGAATCATCCACGATTTAGGAAGCTCGCCCTCGGATGTGTTGTCGGGATTTTTAAGACCGATGCCCTCCAGCCAACCCGAACGCCCCTCGGGCGCCGATCGCTCAAAATCATTCTCGAAGTAATTGAGGTTTCGCCATTCGAGCCCGTCGCATTCTGCCGGCCGCAGCCAATAGCAATCCGAAAGCGAGAGGCCCAGGCACTGAACCGGCGCCTCAACGCCGTTGACAATTCCCAGCTCGCGGTAGCGCGAGATAAGCCCGGGGCGAACATCGGGCACCGACCGATGCCCCCACCACGCGTTGAGCTCCCGCTTATTCACCGTAGGAGAAGAGCTCGAGCATGTGCCAAACGGCATTCGTTGCGCATCGAGGACCTCGGCGATTTCGAAGGGAAACTCACGCGTCGGATCAAATGAGACATGCGCGACCTCATGGTCGGCCGACATCAGCGTAAACTTGCGTCCCACATCGGCCGCAGGACGGCGTCCTCGCTTGCGGACCTTTTGGTAGGCGGTCGCAGAATTGTACTCGACCATCTTACGGCCGCCCACAATATCGCACGCGAGCGTCCCCGATGCGGCAAGTTGCGATATGCGGGCTTTCGTAACGCCCAACAGGCGGGCGGCATCACCCATAGATAAGTACTCAGATGTATTCATATGCCGCATCACCTCGTTAAGTAATTTACGCGTTTAGTTAACATATTACATACATCATAATACTAAACGACCTAAGGCGAAAAAAGGCCCGAGAAATCGGGCCTTAGCGATTGGTCAGCCGAGTCGCAAACTACTTCCCTAGCGCTGGACGTAGGCGCGAACGAGCTCGTAGGTGTTGCGCACACCGTCGATGTGGCTGCGCTCGTAGTTGTGGCTCGCATACACGCCTGGGCCGATCAGGCCATGGCGAATGTCATAGCCGGCCGAAAGCGTGGCCTCGACGTCGGAGCCGTAGTGCGGATACACGTCGATGGCGTAATCGAGCTCCAGCTCGCGCGCGATGTTGGACAGTGTGGTCACCAGATCGCAGTTGCAGGGGCCGCCCGAATCCTTGGCGCAAATCGACACCATGCGCTCGGTGCAGCCCAAGTCGTCGCCCACGCAGCCCATGTCAACGCTGATCATCTCGCGCGTGTCGGCCGGCACAAAGGCACCGCCGTGGCCAACCTCCTCGTACACGGTAAAGAGCAGCGACACCTTGCGCGAAAGCGTCACCTCGCCGCCAGCAACGGCGCGGGCCAGGCCCAGCAGAATCGACGCCGACAGCTTGTCATCCAGGAAGCGGCTCTTGATGTAGCCGCTCTCCGTCACCGTGGTACGCGGATCCATAGCGATGATGTCGCCGGTCTGAATACCCAGCTCGAGCACATCGTCCTTGCTGTCAACGTTCTCGTCGAGCAGGATTTCCATGTTCTTCTCGATGGTCTTGACCGGCTCATCGGCCACATGCGCCGAAGGCTCGGTATTGAGGACCACGCCCGTGTAGACATTGCCATCGCGCGTGTAAACGGTGCAGTTCTCGCCATCGGCCGTAGACCACTGGTGCCCGCCGAGCGTCGTGGGGCGCAGGCGACCATTGTCCTTAATGGAGCGTACCATGGCGCCCAGGGTATCGACATGGCTCGCCAGTACGAGCGACTCACCCTCGCCACCAAGCTCAACCAACACGTTGCCCTTATTGGAGCGCTCGGGGCCAAAGCCCATATCGCGCAACGTTTCCATTAGATA
>CAUAGV010000016.1 GCA_958428675.1 uncultured Collinsella sp. | reverse complement strand
GAGATCGCCGAGTGGATCTACTTTGTGGGCGTGACCAACCGGTTTATGACCGGGCAGAGCCTGCTGATCGATGGCGGCGAGGCCGGCCGCACACAATTTATTTGGCCCGAATAGGAAACGCGCCCGATGGAAAGCCGTCGGGCGCGTTTTTGATGTATCGATTTTTAGCCGAGGCAAGTCCAGTTGACGGGGGTCGAGCCGTGCTGTTCGAGTAGCCGATCAGCTGTCGAGAAGGGACGCGACCCCATAAAGGCGGGGAGTTCTGCCGTGGCGCGGTTGGCCGAAAGCGGCGAGGGATGCGTAGAGGCAAGGCAGAACTTGCCGCTTGCTTTGCCCGCGCCGGTCGCGGCGAGCTTTCCTTCGACCATCTGCTGGGCAAAGCGGCCCCATGCTAAAAAGACTACCGGTTGGGGCAGCAGGCAGCAGCGTTCGATAACGTAGTCGGTGAGCGCGCTCCAGCCCAGCTTGGCGTGCGAATTGGCGGCATGCTCGCGCACGGTGAGCGTGGTGTTAAGGAGCAGGACGCCCTGTTGTGCCCATGGGGTGAGGTCTCCCGTGGCGGGAATGGGGCAGTCCAGATCGGCGTTGAGTTCCTTATAGATGTTGCGCAGGCTCGGCGGCAACTTGGTTTGCGTCGCGGGGACCGAGAACGACAGCCCCATGGCCTGGTTGGGTCCGTGATAGGGGTCTTGACCCAAGATGACAACCTTGACCTGGTTGGCCGGCGTATAGGCGAGGGCATTGAGGATGTCGTCTTGTGCCGGGTAGATGGTTTGCTCGGCACGTAAAAGGGCGATGCGCTCGAGCAGCTGGTTCGTTGTGTCACGTACCGGCTGCGGCGCATCGCCCAACCAAGTTGCTATGTTGCGGTCGCGAGTTGCGGTGTCCATGGGGCTCCTTTACGGCAGATGCTCTGTTGGCATCTATTGTAAAGGCGCACCGGTTGCCTTTATGCCACGGCTGTATGAAGAGTGGGGTCTACGAGACGCGCTCGGGCGCTCCTGCCATGCGAGCGTGTTCATGTGCGCGAAGACGAGGAAGCTCGACGGTTGCCACCATGACACCGGTGAGGATGAGGGCGGCGCCAAAGAAGGCGATGGGGCTCAGGACCTCGCCGACCAGGAAGAACGAGAAGACGGCGGAGCAGACCGGCTCGAGCGAGAAAGCGAAGCCGGTGGTCTCGACAGGCACGTGGGGCTGCACGAGCGTTTGGGTGATAAAGCCGTAGGCAGAGCAGATGAGTGCGAGCGCGACGACCACGACGATCTCGTTGGGCGTGCTGGGAAGCGTGAAGCCGCCAAAGGTGCACGCGGCGATGCCCGAGAACAGGCCGCCAAAGCCCAGCTGCCAAACATCCAAGGCCAGTGGGTCGACTTCTTCGACGAAGCGCTTCGCCACAATGATGTGGCCGGCATAGACAAAGGCTGAGAGCAACATGATGATTGCACCGGGATTCAGGCTGGTAAAGTCGGCGCCCGAGAGCAGCAACATACCGCAGGTGACGATGGCGGTGCCGACGAGCACCTTGCGCTCGGGGGCGCGACGCAGCAAGGCGGCGTTGGCAAACGGCACGATCACGACCGTCAGGCTCTGCAAAAAGCCGGCGGTGGAGGCGGAGGTGAGGCTAGAGCCCAGGCACATGCAGGTGAGCTCGGTTGCCATAATGGCGCCGATGATGGCGGCGCGAACCATGAGGTCGCGGTTGATGCGCAGCGCGTGCTTGTGGAAGAGCAGCAGGCAGGCCACAAAGGCGATGATGCAGCGCAGCGCAACGATGCTCGTGGCGTTCAGGCTGTCCATGCCGATCTTCATGAGGGGGTACGAAAAGCCCCATGCGACGGGAACGGAAAACGAGAGCGCGATTGCTTTTTTGCGATCCATGGGACTCCTTTTGTTACAGAACGGTTTCGCAAAAAGGATTCTGCTCCCAGATTTGGATGTAGTAAAGCGAATGTATCTTCAGTATGATTAAGCAATACTAATGTAGGTAGAAAAAGCCCTGGCAAAACGTTTTACGGCTACACCGATGTGGAGGCACGATGGCATCGCGATATCAGATTGTATGTATGGTGGTCGATTGCGGCAGCCTGAAACGCGCGGCCGACGAGCTAGGCTATACGCAAAGTGCGGTGAGCCAGGCCGTCAAGGCGCTCGAGCGCGAGCTGGGTACCACGCTTATCGAGCGCGGTAAGCAAGGTGTCTCGCTTACGCGCGACGGCAAGCAGTACCTGCCGTATCTGCGTCAAATCGTAACTGCCGAGGCCGAGCTTGAGGGCAAGCGCCAGGAGCTGATGGGGCTTTCCTCGACTGATATTCGTATCGCGACGTTTACCAACGTGAGTCGTACCGTACTGCCGCGTGTGATCCGCGACTTTGGGGCCCTGCACCCGGGCGTGCACTTTACCCTCAAGCAGGGCGATTATACGCGCAACGCCCAGTGGGTGCACGATGGCGTGGTTGATTTTTGCTTTACGGCACGCGGATTTACCGCGGGGCTCGAGAAGCGTGTGGTCTATCACGACGAGTTGGTTGCGCTGTTGCCGGCAGCGCATCCGCTGGAGGCAAAGGAAAAGGTAACGCTCGCCGACCTGGCGTCCGAGCCGTTTGTGCTGCTGGATGAGGGCGAGCAGAGCCTGGTGCTCGATGCATTCGCGGCGCACGGGCTGTCGCCGCACGTGACGAGTGAGGTCACCGACGACTACACCATCATGGCGATGGTGGAGGAGGGCCTAGGCGTAAGTATGCTGTATCGCCGTACCGTCGAGGGCATGCGGGCCGATATCCGCGTACGTCCCATCGTGCATGCTCCCTCGCGCGACGTGGTGGCAGCTTGGCGCAGCTGGGACACCATGCCTATCGCCACGAGGCGTTTTATCGACTATATGAGCTCGCATATTGTCAATTAATGACTGGCGTGACGTTGAGTGCGGTGTTTAGCGGGCTGTCGCTTTGGCTTGGGCGGTGCGATAGGTGCGTGCCGGGTGGCAGAGCAATACCGCCACGACCATAAAGAATGCCGTGGTGCCCAGGCTGATGGGGTAGACCATCATGATGTTCGCAAAGGTACGGAAGTGCGGGAACACGCAGAATACCCAATAGAAGCGAATGCCGCAGACGCAGATCATGGTGATGAGGGCGGGCATGAGCGAGATGCCAAAGCCGCGCAGGTAGCCGGACATGTTTTCGTAAAACATGCTAAAGGCGTATGCCGGGAAGATCGAGCACACGCGGATATAGCCGATCGAGACGATGTTGGGGTCGCTATTAAACAGCGCTAGGATCTCGCGCCCCAGACCGACGATGATAACGATGGTAGTGAGCGCGACGATGCCACCTTCGACCAGGCAGACCTTAAGGGTCTTGGTGCAACGGTCGATCTGGCGGGCACCGTGGTTTTGCCCCACAAAGGTGGTGCAAGCCTGGCTAAAGCTGTTGAGCAGGTTGTAGCACACGTACTCCAGGCTCATGGCGGCGCTCGATGCCGCCATGACCTCGGTGCCCAAGCTGTTGATGGCGGACTGGATGATGATGTTGGCGACGGCAAAGACGGCGCTCTGGATGCCGGCGGGCAGGCCGATCTTGACGATGCGCCTGAGGGCGACGGGGTCTAAGCCTAAGTCGCGCGGGGTGACGCGGACGACGGAGTCGGTCTTGAGCAGACGGATAAAGAGCGTAGCGGCGCTGACGGTGTAGGCGATGGCGGTGGCGATGGCGACGCCCGCGACGCCCCAGTGGAGTACGGGGACAAAGATGAGGTCCAGGCCAATGTTGAGGACGGTGGACACGGCAAGCGCCTGCAGCGGCATGCGGGTGATGCCGACGGAGCGGAAGATCGCGGCCTCAAAGTTGTAGAGCAAGATCGAGGGCATGCTGAGCAAAAAGACGCGCAGGTAGAGCGAGGCGAGCGGCATGGTTTCGGCGGGAACGTTGAGCGCGGCGAGCATGGGCTCGGCAAAGATCTCGCCCAGCGCGATGACGACAAAGCCCACAAGCGCCATGAGAATCGAGGTGTGGACGGCGCGGTTGACCATGTTCTGATCGTTGCGGCCGATAGCGTTGGCGATGACCACGTTGGAGCCAAGCGACATGCCGATAAACAGGTTGAGCATAAGACTGGTAAGCGGAACGTTGGAGCCGACCGCTGCCATGGCGAGGGTCCCCTGGTCGCCCGAGAAGTTACCGATGATGACGGTGGCGATGAGGTTTGACAGCTGCTCCAAGATGCTCGTGGCGGCTACGGGGAAGGCGAACAGGGGAATATTGCGCCACAGCGAGCCGGTGGTCATGTCAATGTGCTTAGATGCGGTGTCTGCCATACGCTCTCAATCTCTAATATGCTCTTTCGTGCTTATTTGCGCAGACGATGATACTCCTAATGCAGCCAGCCGGCACTTAGGGACGTTCCTTTTCTGCCGGCAGCTGGGGACACTCCTTGTCTCTTCTATGACTAGGTGGGGAAGGCGTGCGACAATGGTGGGCGTTGTGTTGTTCGCGCTAAGGAGTTGCCATGTTGTTGTGTCCCGTTTGCCATGAACCGTTGGTGGACGATGAGCGCGGTGCTGCATGCGCGGGCGGACACCGATTTGACCGTGCGCGCGAGGGCTATCTCTATCTGCTGCGCTCGTCCAAGAGCGGCGACTCCATGGGTGATCCCAAGTCGCAGGCGCGCAGTCGTCGTGACTTTCTGAACCGCGGATACTATGCGCCGTTGCGCGATGCGATGGTCGAGCTGGTGTGCGAGCGGGTGTCTGGACGTGCCGCGTCTACGAACTGCCCCATGACGCTGCTCGATATTTGCTGCGGCGAGGGCTACTACACCAGCGCTATGGGCGCGGTGCCGGGTGTAGATGCTTACGGTTTCGACCTGGGCAAAGAGATGGTGCGCCTGGCCGCCAAGCGCGGCGATGCGACCTACTTCGTGGCCAACATGAAGGATATCCCCGTGGCCGATGGCGCCTTCGATATGGTGACCGAGCTCTTCGCTCCCTTTAACGAGCGCGAGTTTGCCCGCGTGCTGGCGCCAGAGGGCTCGCTCTACACCGTGGTGCCGGGTGCTCGGCATCTGTTTGGGCTCAAGGAGGTGCTCTACGACACGCCATATCTCAACGACGAGAAGCTGCCGAAGACTACCGAGCTCGAGTTGGTCGGAACGCAGCGGGTGTCTGCGAACATTACGCTCCAGACCCAGGCCGACATCGAGGCGGTGTTCCAGATGACGCCCTACTACTACCGCACGCGCCCTGCCGACAAAGAGCGCCTGGCAAATTTGGATACCCTTCAAACCGACATCGACTTCATCATCGCCGAGTACCGCCACAGCTAACAGCCTGCCAAAAAGGGACAGGTTTATTTTGGCAGGTGTTATCTGGGCAAACGTAAAGGGCCGACCGCGGATATGCGCGATCGACCCTTTTTAGTTGCTTGGCTGCAGGGAACTGTGGGGGACAGGTGACTACAGGCGGTCCTTGTTCTCGGCCTTAACGTCATGTGCCTGCTGAACAAAGAACAGGTCGTACACCACGATGACAAAGGCGCCAAAGTTGATGGCGTCGCCGCCAAACGCGGGAAGCGTGAGCACGGCCTGCGCAATCGTGGCGATTGCGGCAACAATACCGAGCTTAAACGCGCCATCCACTTGCGAAGGCTTGTTGGCACCCTTGATGCCCGCAACACCTGCGGCAAGATCGACGACGCCCTTGGCGACAAGCACGGCCGCGGCGAGCAAGGCGTTCGATCCGTAGGTGGACTCGAACTTGCCGGTCGCGATGCCGGCGATTCCAATGATGAGACTGGCGATGCCCAGAACAAAATAAATCAGGGCAAGGATTTTGAGAGTCTTGCGAGTGAAGCTCATGGCTGGTCCTTTCGATACGAGTACGCCAACCTGGCGCACCCTATGTGCTGCACATATGGTGAAGCACATTGTAGTTCAACGCGGTGATGCATGCGCCTGAAAGCGTCTCTTGCCTGCACGGTTCAACCTTTCAAAAAGGAAAGCTGGACGTAAGTCAAATCGATGGCAGCGCATGCGCGGCGCTGCGATGATGAGGCCATGGTAAGGGCTGGACCGAAGGAGGAGCCATGATGTACGGAGCAGGGCAAGTGCGTGAGCCGCGGTCGTTGGGAAGGCGCATGAGTGATTCCGTGATTGCTGCCGTGTGCACAGGATTGATGGCGGCGCTTTGCATTGGCATGCTGTGGGTCATGTCGCATGTGGGACAATAGCGAACGGTTGGGTGCCGACACGATCGGCGCCCACGTATTCGTCTTGTTTGTTAAGGAGTGTCCATGGGCGTCGCCGATCCCTTTTCTGTTGCTCGGGCTGCGGGGCTTGAGCTAACCGGGAAACCCGAGGGCCTCACACTCACCGACGGCGCGATGGAGTTGCGCGCCGATTTTGGCCGCATGCTTCCACGGCTCAAGCAGGGCCGTCTGCAGCAAGAGCTGTTGGTAAAGGCTGCGCGCGCAAAAGGCACCGAGCAACCATGGGCGATTGATGCCACGGCAGGCTTTGGCGAGGACTCGCTGCTGCTGGCGGCCGCGGGCTTTACCGTCGATCTGTATGAACAGGATTGCGTGATCGCGGCGCTCCTCAAGGATGCCTTGGATCGTGCGGCAGATGATTCGGCGCTTGCGGCTACCGTGTCGCACATGCGCTTGCATGCGGGCGAGGACAGCATCGCCGGCCTTCGCCATACAGCTGAGCTGATCGGGCGGGGCGAGCTCACCGCTCCTGACGTGGTATATCTGGACCCCATGTTTCCCGGGCGCACCAAGAGCGCGGCGGTGAAAAAGAAGTTCCAACTCTTGCACCATCTGGAACAGCCGTGCGCCGATGAGGGGGCACTGATCGAAGCCGCGCTTGCGGTGCGGCCGCGCAAGGTCGTTATCAAGCGTCCGGTGAAGGGGCCACTGCTTGCCGGCGTTAAGCCGAGCTATCAGCTTGCGGGCAAGGCCGTTCGCTACGATGTTTTGGTGCCGCCGCGTCCGTAGCTTGCTTGCGATTGCCGGCGCTTTGCCGGCGCCGTGCCGATGCGGGATCTATTTCCAAGGGTGCGACGTCAGGTGCCAGCCGCCGCAGTATTCGCATTTGTAGCAGGCCAAACCACGCCGTCCGCGGTTTTCGCAGTCGGCCATAACGGCCTCGGCCTCGGCGCGCGTGTCGTAACGGTTTTTGCGCTCGCACGACTTGTAGCGCCATGCTTCCTCGCGTTCGGCGTCCAGGGCGTCGCGGCGCTCATCCTCGCGCGCAAACAGGTCGCTCATATCGCCGCCGGTGGCAGCGCCCAAAAACTCGCTTTTGGCTTTTGACCAGGCGGCTCGCTTTTTGCTACCCATCTGCTTCGCGCCCCTCTCCAAACGTTGGTATCATTGCTCAATCAAAGTGATACCAATAAACGTGAGGTCGCCGCGTGATGATCAGAAAAACCCTCGATACCGACATTCCCGCCGTCATGGCTATCTATGATGCGGCCCGCGCTTTTATGCGCGCGCATGGCAACGCCACGCAGTGGCCCGAGGGCACGCCTTCTGTCGAGCAGCTGGCTGCCGATATTGCCACTGGTGGCAGTTACGTGTGCGAAGTCGACGGCCGCGTGGTGGCGACGTTTGCCTTTTTACCGGGTCCGGACGAGTGCTATGACGTGATTGAGGACGGCCAATGGCACAGCGACACTCCGTATGCCGTGCTGCATCGCGTGGCGTCGGACGGCACCACGCATGGCGTCGCGGCTGCGATGTTTGCCTTTGCCAAGGAACGCATCGACCATCTGCGTATTGACACGCACGAGGACAACTTGCCCATGCAGGGCGCCATCGCCAAGGCGGGGTTCGAGCGTGTCGGTATCGTCTATGTGTCCGACGGCACGGCGCGTGTCGCGTTTGATTGGCTGCGCGAGGCGTAGGAGCCAAGGCACGTATCATCACCCAGCTCAAATAAAAAATGGCCCCGAGTGGGGCAATTTTTGGTAAAACGCGTCGTTGTGGGACTCGCATTGTTACCGCCCCAGATGAACCCGGGCAGACAAAAAGGGGAGGTGCCGGCTTTCGCAAGGCGCGAACCTACGAAAATCGCCGCGCGGCAACGCGGGGCGATGAGCTCGGTCGGGGGATAGGGCCCGCTTCGCCCACCGGCCCGTAAATTGTATCATCCAGTGTGGAGCGTGAACGCCCGTTGCCGCGTGCGATGGGCTTGCAATAAGAGGAGAGCCATGTCGAAGCAAGCGGTCGTTGGAATCTTGGCGCATGTCGATGCCGGCAAGACCACGTTGGCCGAGGCCATGCTGTTCAACGCGGGCCGCATTCGCAAGCGTGGCCGCGTGGACGATGGCGATTCGCATCTGGACACTAACACGATCGAGCGCGAGCGCGGCATCACGATTTTCTCGTCGCAGGCCGTGCTCGACCACGGCGATACCCACGTCATGCTCGTGGATGCTCCCGGCCATGTCGATTTTTCTGCCGAGGCGGAGCGCACGCTGCGTGCCCTGGACTACGCGATTCTGGTGGTGGGCGCCAACGATGGCGTGCAGGGGCACACCGAAACCCTGTGGCGCCTGCTTGCACGCTATGACATCCCGACGTTCATCTTCATCAACAAGATCGATTTGGAGAATCCCGGCCGCGATGTTTTGCTGGCACAACTCGGGCAGCGTCTTTCCGAGGGCTGCCTGGATGCCAACGAGCTGCTGGCGGGCGGCGCCGTTCAGGAGGACGCTGCTGCGTTGGACGAAGCGGCGCTCGAGGAGTTTCTTGAAGCGGGTGAGCTTTCTGTCGCAACGCTGTCGCGCATGGTTGCCGAGCGCAAGCTCTTTCCCTGCTTTGCCGGCTCGGCGCTCAAGGACCAAGGCGTTGACGAGCTACTGGATGGTATATGCGCGCTGATGCGTGAGCAGGCGTGGCTCCCGGAGTTTGCCGCGCGCGTCTATCGTGTCAGCCGCGGGGATCGTGGCGAGCGCTTGGCTTGGGTTAAAGTGACCGGCGGCACGCTGCGCGCAAAACAGATGATCAGCGGGCATTCCAGTGCCGAGGCGTGGGAACAGAAGGTCGATCAGGTACGCATCTATAACGGCGAGAAGTATGAGCTTGCCCAAGAAGTTGCTGCTGGCGGTATTTGCGCCGTGACGGGTCTTGCGCACGTTCGCCCAGGGGACGCCCTGGGCACGGAGCCCGCGGGCGATGCGCCCGTCATCGCTCCGGTCCTCACCTATACGGTGCTGCCGGGCGAACACGACGTTCATGCGGTGTTTAAAGCGCTGAGTGAGTTGGCGGACGAAGATCCCATGCTCGGCGTAAGCTGGAATACGCATCTTGAGCAGATCCATTTGCAGTTGATGGGCGCCGTGCAACTCGAGGTCGTGCAGCGGGTGTTGGCCGATCGCTTTGGCCTTTCGGTTGCGTTTGAGCCCGGCGGCATTCTCTATAAGGAGACTATTTCGCGGCCGGTCGAGGGCGTCGGGCACTTTGAGCCGCTGCGCCACTATGCCGAGGTGCATCTGCGCCTGGAGCCGTTGCCGGCGGGTTCGGGTGTGCAGTTTGGCACCGTGACCTCGACCGACGAGCTCGATCTTAACTGGCAGCGTTTGGCACTCACCAACGCTATGGAGCGCGACCACCTGGGCGTGCTGACGGGCTCGCCCATCACCGATGTGCGCATTACGCTCACGGGCGGCCGCGCGCATGCCAAACACACCGAGGGCGGCGATTTTCGTCAGGCCACGTACCGTGCGATTCGCCAGGGGCTCATGCAGGCGCGTGAGGCCGGTGCGGCGGTACTGTTGGAGCCGTGGTATCGCTTTGAGCTCGAGGTGCCGGGGGAGTGCGTGGGTCGGGCGCTCTCGGATGCCACGCGCATGGGTGCCGAGTACGAACCGCCGACGATGACGGGCGACCGGGCGAAGCTTGTGGGTCGCGTACCGGCGTCTGAGGTGCAGGATTACGCGCTGGAGGTGGCTGCCTACACGAGTGGTCGCGGACATTTGTACCTGGAGTTCGCCGGTTACGCGCCCTGTCATGATGCCGGGCGCGTAATCGAGACGGCGGCCTATGAACCCGAGGCCGATCTGCCCAACACGCCCGACTCGGTCTTTTGCTCTCACGGCGCCGGCTACACGGTCAAATGGTACGACGTGCCCGCCGCGGCGCACGTAAAGGTCGATCCCGCCACCTTCCGCCCCTGGCGAGCAGCAGACGCCGAGTTTTTCGGCCACAGGTGATAGAAGGGCGGCCTCTTTGTCACCTGCTGTTGGTATAACTCGGTATAAGTTGGTATAACTATAGGCAGCGTTTGCCAATCCGAGGAGGCCGACATGAATCCAAATCCCTTTAAGCCAACGGCTGGCAAGCGCCCTCCGATACTCATCGGTCGCGAGTCGGTCATCGAAGATTTTGAGGAAGGACTCGACAACGGCGCCGGAGCGCCGGGCAGGCTCATGCTCATTACGGGAAACCGCGGCTGTGGCAAAACGGTTCTCCTGCGGGAGCTGCAACGTCTAGCCAGCGAGCGCGGATGGGCGGTTGTCTCCGATTCCGCTTCGCTTGGCTTATGCGACCGATTGGCCGACGCGCTCCGCTCGAATAAACCCGTTGTGACGTCAATGGAATTCGGTCCGTCGTTTGGCCGGATGTCGGTCGAGGCGGCGCGAGCAAAGGGCGAAACGTTGCGAGGGCTGGTCAACGAGCGCTTCAAGAAGCTCGGTCCAGGCAAGGGCATACTGTTTGCGATTGACGAGGCACAATCTGCGTCTATCGAGGAACTGGCGGCTCTTGCCGTTCTCTATCAGCAGGTGCTCGGAGATCAGGATGCCACGGGCTTGTCCGATAGCGACCAGCGCGGTCTTGCGCTGGTATTCGCCGGCTTACCCAGCATGGTTGACGATCTGCTCGAAGAGCCGAGCGTGACGTTTTTGCGGCGTGCCCAGCAGCGTACGCTGGGGGCGATATCTTTGCCCAAGGTGCGCGATTCATATATCCAGACGGTCAAAGACGCCGGTCTTTACATTGACGCGGAGACGGCGGACCTTGCGGCGCGCAAGAGCATGGGGCATCCCTACATGGTTCAGCTGGTGGGATATTACATGTGGCGGTCTGCTGTCCGGCGTGGCTCGCAGGTCATCGAAAGGCGCGATGTCGAGGATGGCCATGCGGATGCCGTCTCCGAGTTCTACGAAGCGGTTGACGCGCCTCTGTATTACGGGCTGCGCAGTCCACAGCGCCTCTTTATCGAGGCCATGGCGGTTGACGAGGGCAAACCGACTCGCATGGCGGATATCATTGAGCGCTGTGACCGCACCCAGAGCTGGGCGAGTAAATATCGCGCAAGCCTAATTCGCGAGCGCGTCATCGAGGCCGCCGGATACGGCCTCGTCCGGTTTACCGTGCCCATGCTGGGCGAGTACATCTGCGACCGCGTTTTATGGCACGAGTAATGTGACATGAGGGACTGTCCCTTTGTCACATCGATGTTTGAGAGAGGTCAAAGCATGGTGATTCATACCGAGCGCTTGACGCTTCGTCCGTGGCGCGAGGCGGATGCGGAAAGCCTGTTTACATTTGCGAGCGACCCAGACGTGGGGCCGGCTGCGGGCTGGCCGCCCCATCGAAGCGTTGAGGAGAGCGGGGAGATCATTCGGACGGTCTTTACGGCGCCCCATACCTTTGCCGTTTGCCTGACTGCGACAGACGAGCCCGTGGGCAGCATCGGGCTCATGCCGCCTCACTGCGAGTCGAACCGTCGAGATGACGGTCTCGAACTCGAAGTGGGCTATTGGATCGCCAAGCCATTCTGGGGCCGAGGCTTTGCTCCCGAAGCGGTACGAGCCATGCAGCGCTATGCGTTCGAAACGCTTGGCTGCAAGGCGCTTTGGTGCGGATACTACGAGGGCAATAACAAGTCGTTACGCGTTCAGCTAAAGTGTGGATTCGCGCCGCATCACGTTGAGCGCGATATGCCCTGCGAGCTTATGGGCGATGTGCGTACCGAGTGCTTTACGTATTTGACCTGCGAAGACTGGCGCAGACAGGCGCGGCACGAGTAACGTGACAAAGGGACAGCCCTCTTGTCATATTCGATCAACTGGAAGGGGAGCGATGGCGGTGTCGCAACAGCAAAGTGCTATCGAGGTGCGTGGTGCGCGCGTCCACAACCTCAAGGACATCGATATCGATATTCCGCTGGGAAAGCTCGTGGGTATTGCCGGCGTATCGGGTTCGGGCAAGAGCTCGCTGGCGCTGGGAGTTCTTTATGCCGAGGGCTCGCGCCGTTACCTGGAGGCGCTCAGCACCTATACACGTCGCCGTCTGACGCAGGCCGAGCACGCCCAGGTGGATGAGGTATTGCACGTGCCGGCGGCGCTCGCGCTACACCAGCGTCCCAGTGTGCCGGGCGTGCGTTCCACTTTTGGCACCATGACCGAGCTCAACAATAGTCTGCGTCTGCTCTTTAGCCGTTGCGCCCATCACGTGTGCCCGCACTGCGGGGCGCGCGTGGAGCCGAGTCTTAACGTTGCCGCAGGCCTGTCGCTCACGTGTCCGACATGCGGCCGCGAGTTCTACGCGCCGAGTGCCGAGGATTTGGCTTTCAATAGCGGCGGTGCGTGTCTCACCTGTGGCGGCACCGGTGTCATGCGCGAGGTGGACGAAGCGAGCCTGGTGCCCGACGAGTCGAAGACTATCAACGAAGGCGTGGTGCTTCCCTGGGGCACGCTCATGTGGGATCTGATGAAGCAGGTGGCTGGCGAGATGGGCGTGCGCACCGACGTGCCGTTTAACCAGCTCACGCCCGCCGAGCGCGATATCGTGTTCCATGGTCCGGCGGTTAAGAAACACATTCTCTACGTTCCCAAAAACGGCGAGGGCGCCACGCCGCTCGATTTCACCTATTACAACGCCGTCTATACCGTCGAGAATGCGCTCGCCAAGGTTAAGGACGACAAGGGTCTCAAACGCGTTGCGCGCTTTTTGCGCGAGGGGCCATGCCGTGACTGTGACGGCACGCGTCTCTCCGAGGCTGCGCGCCAGCCCCAGGTGCGCGGTATCAATCTGGCGCAGGCGGCGGCCATGACGCTGGGCGAGGCGATTGAGTGGGTGCGCGGGGTGCCCGCATCCTTGCCGACCGAGATGCAGCCCATGGCGACGGATATCTGCGATTCGTTTTTGAGCGTGGCCCGTCGTCTGGTCGACCTGGGTCTCGATTACCTTTCGCTCGATCGCGCCGGCGCCACGCTCTCCACGGGCGAGCGCCAGCGCGTGCAGCTCGCCCGCGTGGTGCGCAACCGATCGACGGGTGTGCTTTATGTGCTGGACGAGCCCTCGATTGGCTTGCATCCTGCCAATGTCGACGGCTTGGTGGGCGTGATGCGCGACCTGGTGGATGACGGCAACACTGTGGTTGTTGTCGACCACGACACGCGCGTGCTGGCGGAAGCCGACTATCTGGTCGAGATGGGTCCCGTTGCCGGAGCGGTGGGCGAGGTCGAACAATCGCAGGGCAGCCGCATCGCGCCGTTTTTGCGCTCGGAGGCAAAGCGCCAACGTCCGCAGGTGACTGACGACGAAATGTTCGACCAGGGCCATATTCGCATGGCGACCGATGCCATCCATACCGTCAAGCCGCTCGAAGTCGATATCCCGCGCGGTCGCTTGGTCGCGGTGACGGGCGTTTCGGGTTCGGGTAAGACGACGTTGGTGCTCGAGACGCTCATTCCGGCACTCAAGGCTCAGGCAGCCGGCGAGCGCCTGCCGGGGCACGTGCGTTGGGTCGATGCCGAGGGCATTGCCCGCGCAAATCTGATTGACGCTACGCCCATCGGCGCCAACGTGCGCTCGACGGTGGCGACTTATGCCGACATCCATGATGAGCTGCGTCGCGCCTTCGCCCGTACGCCCGAGGCCAAGGCAGCCGGCTACAAGGCGGGCGCCTTTAGCTACAACACTGGCACTCTGCGCTGCTCTACGTGCGATGGCACGGGCTCGATATCGCTCGACGTGCAGTTTTTGCCCGATGTCGAGATCGTCTGCCCGGCATGTCGCGGCTCACGTTATGCAGATGCGGCTTCGCATATCCATCGCGAGGGCAAGGACGGGAGCTTGCTGACGTTGCCGCAGCTCATGGACATGAGTGTGGACGAGGCCCTCGACGCCACGGTGGGACTCAAAAAGGTACAGGCGCGCTTGCAGACCTTGCACGACCTGGGCTTGGGCTATCTCACCCTGGGTGAGCCCACACCGGCGCTCTCGGGCGGTGAGGCTCAGCGTCTTAAGCTTGCGAGCGAAATGGGCCGCGTGCAGGATGATGCCGTATTCGTGTTTGACGAGCCCACGATCGGACTACATCCGCTCGATGTTCAGGTGTTGTTGGGTGTATTCGACGGCCTCGTTGCCAAGGGCGCCACGGTTGTCGTGATCGAACACGACCTCGACCTTATCCGTAATGCCGATTACGTGATCGACATGGGCCCAGGTGGTGGCGATGCGGGCGGGCAAATCGTCTGCGCCGGCACGCCGGCAGACATCGCGGCCTGCTCCAAGAGCATTACCGGCCGTTATTTATAGGCGATGTGACAAAGGGACTGCCCCTTTGTCACATTGACTTCTATTTCACGCATTGAGCGGCGAGATAATCGCGGAAGAATGGCAATTCAAAAGCGACGATTCCGCGCCCGCGTTCTCCAATGATGCCGGCATCTATCATGCGGCGTCGGTAGCGGGAGACCTGCTGCGGCGAACGCTTAAGGCGTTCGACAAGGTCAGCGGTGGTGGACTCTTCCTCGTCATCGAGCATGGCGATAAGAAATCGCTTGTCCTCTGCAGTGAGTTCCCTATAGGTTGCCGCGAGGATCCGGTCGTCCATTTCATCGCGTGCGATTTTGATTCCCTGATCAAAGTCGCGAGATGATATTTCCCTCGAGCTGCTCGTGAGATCCCAGGCGCGGTAACCCACAAGCTGCAAAAGGAAGGGAAAGCCCGAAATCGAGCGAACGGCCTTATCGATTCCCTCGGCATCTGCCAAGCGGTCGTTTTCCTGGATCGTTCGGATCAAGGCCTCGCGCACATCGTAGTCGGCGATACGCCCCAGATGATATTGCTGGGCGCGGCGAAGGAACGAGACCGTCTTGTGGTTGAGCAACGTCGAGACGTTGTTGGGAAGTCCCGCCATGAGTAGGGCGACGCGTTTCCCATCGGTCACAAAGTGTTGATACGTGGCTGCGAGCTGGATCATCTCGTCGAGCGTCGGGTCAACCTCATCAACCGTGACGAGCAGACCCGTGCCCGCCTCGTTGAGCTGGTCGATGATGTCGCTCATACGATACCGCCAGGTCGAGGCATCGTGAACGCGATTGACCTCGATACTGCCGAGCGGTGCAATTCCGAGACCGGTGACTTCGAAGTTGTTAGACGGGTCGATGAGATGGCCTGCAGCTCGTTTCGCCCCGAACTCGATTTCCTCAAGCATTCCTGAGAGCGCGGTCGTCTTTACCGCTATCCAGCCGTGGGATTCCGCCCTTGTTGCGAGCGACGACATGAGAGCGGTTTTACCGGTTCCACGCGCGCCCGAGAAGATCGAGGTCAATTCCGGGCGTCTACGCTGGCTCAAGAAGGCACGGTCCAAATCCCGAATAATCTGTTGTCGGCCGGCGAGATGGGCAGGAACCTCACCAAAACTGGGGGTAAAAGGGTTCTCGAGATATTCCACAAGGCTCTCCTTTCACATCGCCGTTTAACTTCATTTTATTCTAGTTAATTCTGATTAAAAGCGATGGCTCGTTATTTGGTGCATCGATGTGACAAAGGGACAGCCCCTTTGTCACATTCAAAATAAAAGCCAGCATCTGTCGGCATGGCACTTGAATAGCTTGTGCCTGAGGGCCAAAATGACCTCAACCCATTCGCGAAATTTGCACGCCCTATAGTGAGTGGGCTCTCGCTTGAGCTGATGCTGCCAAGAGGTAGCCGATAGGGGCAATTATGGACAATCGAATCTTTGGGTATGCGCGTGTCTCTTCCGCGGACCAGAACTTGGACCGCCAGTTAGACGCACTAGGGAGGTTTCCTGTGCAACGGAGCCAGATTTATGCTGACAAGGCAAGCGGTAAGGACTTTAAGCGTCCCCAGTACCAATGTCTTCTTCGCAAGTTGCGCGCGGGTGACGTTCTCGTGATCAAAAGTATCGATCGTTTGGGTCGCAATTATCGCGAAGTCCTCGATGAGTGGCGACGTATCACGGTGGATAGGAACGCTGCCATCGTGGTTCTTGATATGCCGCTGCTCGATACGCGCGAGCAGCCCGATGGCATCACGGGAACGTTCATGGCAGATCTGGTCCTTCAGATCTTGAGCTACGTGGCGCAGCTAGAGCGCGAAAACATCAAGCAACGCCAGGCGGAGGGCATCGCGTCGGCGCGTTTGCGTGGCGTGAAATTTGGAAGGCCGGCATTCGAACGTCCAGATAGCTATTGCGATGTCATCAAATT
>CAUAGV010000015.1 GCA_958428675.1 uncultured Collinsella sp. | reverse complement strand
CCACAGGATCGAGAGCGCAGCCACGTACATCGAGAGCTGGAACACCGGCAGGTTGAGCACGGCGGTGCCGAAGGTCTTGGTCGCCGTGCCGGCGAGCTCGGTATTGACGGTGTCGAACTTGTCGCACTCGTGCTCGGCGCGCACGTAAGCCTTCACGGCGCGCACGGCGGTAAGGTCCTCTTGCACCACGCCGTTGAGGTGGTCCATCGAGGTCTGGAGTTGGCGGTAGAGCGGGCTCACGCGCACGGTAATGATACCGAGCACGATGGCGAGCATCGGCAGAATGACGGCAAAGACCGCCGCGAGCTCGCGCGAGAGCGCAAAAGCGTAGACGAGGCCCATGACCAGATTTACCGGCCCGCGCACCATGGGGCGGAAGCCGTTACCCACGGCGTTTTGAATCACGGTGATGTCGGTGGTCATGCGAGTGACCAGCGAGCTCGTCTCGTATTCATCGAGATTGCCAAAAGCGAGCGTCTGAATCTTACGATACTCGGCCTCGCGTAGGTTAGCGCCCAGCCCCGAGGCGACGCGGGCGGACGTGCGCGCATAGCCCAAGCCAAGTACCAGCGAACATGCGGCGCATACCAACATATACGTGCCCTGCAACAGCATATAGTTGATGTCGCCCGCGGGCACGCCCACATCGATGATATTTGCCATGATGACCGGGATAAACAGCTCGAGCGCCGTCTCGGCCGTCACAAAGAACACGCCGAGTATGGCATCGCGGCGATATGCCCCCAGATAGGAAAACAAAATCTTGAGATTGCGCACGCAGGTTCATCCCCCATCAAACGTTGTTCGCAAACCCACGTATTATGGCGCGCCGTGCGGCGGTGTCAAGTGTTCCGAAATCGATTTCTGCAAGGCTAGTGCAGGCACCAAGCTCGCAGGACGCGCCCCTGTATTCAATTGGAAATGAACGCGAGCGTGACTTTTTCGCCCCGCCGCCAACACAAACCTTGACTCTACAATCGTTGTAGGGTTTTCACTACACTGGTACGTAAACAGACCAAGCCAGAAAGCCCCGCCCATGGAACACGACCTCACACGCGGCAATGTCCTTAAGACCATCGCGGTCTTTGCCCTGCCCTATATGCTCTCGTACTTTTTGCAGATGCTCTACGGCATGGCCGACCTGTACATGATGGGGCAGTTTAGCGGCGCCGCCGGCATCACCGCCGTGGGCAACGGCGCGCAGACGCTCTATATCATTACCGTGACGCTCGTGGGCCTGGCCATGGGAACGACGGTTATCGTCGGCCACGCCGTGGGTTCGCGTCGGTTTGACCGCGCCGAGACCGCCATCGGCAACACCATCACGCTCTTTATGGGTGTCTCGGTGGTGCTGGCCGCTGTCCTGCTCTCACTGTGTCCGCAGATCGTGGCGCTCATTGGCACGCCGGCCGAAGCGGTCGAAGGAACCGCCGCCTACCTGCGTATCTGCTTTGTCGGCATTCCGTTTATCGCCGCGTACAACATTCTTTCGGCCATCTTTCGCGGGCTGGGCGATTCGCGCTCGCCCATGTACGTGATCGGCGTGGCGTGCATCATTAATATCGCGCTTGATTTTCTGTTTATCGGCCACATGGGGCTCGGCCCCGTGGGCGCCGCACTCGGCACGGTCATCGCGCAGACGGCGAGCGTGGCTCTCGCGCTCGTGTGGCTCAAGAGCCGTCGCACAAACATCCACGTTAAGCGCAGCGACCTGCGCCCCCAGCCCGAGGTGCTCGGCAGCATTCTTAAGATCGGCGTGCCCGTGGCCGTGCAGGACGGCTGCATCCAGGTGGCGTTTATGTTTATCACCGTCATCGCCAACCACCGCGGCCTGGTCGACGCCGCCGCCGTGGGCCTGGTCGAGAAGATGATCAGCTTTTTGTTCATTGTGCCGAGTTCCATGGGTGCCACCGTCAGCGCGCTCACGGCGCAAAACGCCGGCGCGGGCAAGGGCGACCGCGCGCGTCAGGTGCTCAAGGATGCCATGACCATCTCGGTGGTGTACGGCTGCCTGATCACAGTGCTGATGTGGCTGGTGGCACCGGCGTTTATCGGCTTTTTTGCCAAGGACGCCGCGGTGGTCGCGGCCGGTACCGGCTATATGCGCAGCTATATTTTCGATGCAATCTTTGCCGGCATCCACATTTGTTTTAGTGGCTTTTTCGCTGCATACGGCAAGAGCTACATCGGCTTTGCGCACAACGTGCTGGCCGTGGCTCTCATTCGCGTGCCCGGCGCTTGGCTGCTGTCGAACGCCTATTCCGATACGTTGTTTCCCATGGGCATCGCCTCGCCGTGCGGATCGATTTTGTCGGCGGTCATCTGCGTAATTGCATTTACCGTGCTCAACCGCCGCGGGGCTTTTGACAAACTTGTAGCATAGCGAGGCGACGCAGGCCTAGCGCCTCCCCCTGTTTTTAACGAAAGGAGCGGTCCTGTGACCGACATGTCAAGCGAACACACCGAGGGCCTGCTCCGCATTGGCGAGGTGGCGCGCTTGCTCAATTTGAGCGTGGGCACACTGCGCCATTACGAACAGATGGGGCTATTGGAGCCGGCATATGTCGATCCGGCGAGTGGGTACCGCTACTACGGATCGCGACAGCTCTCCACCCTCAACACCATCGGCAACCTGCGCGTTCTCGACCTGCCGCTGGCGCAGATTCGCGAGTTTGTCACTACGCGCGATATGGATTTGATGCAACGGCAACTGACCAAGCAACAGGAGTTAATTGAGCGCAAGCGGCGTGAGCTGGAACGCATGTCGCGCAAGATTGACCAGCGGCTTGCCTTGCTTCATGGCGCTTTGAATGCTGATCTCGACACCATTAGCGAAATCGAGGAACCCGAACTTCGCTGCGCCGCGCTGCACGAGCGCGTCAATCCCACCAACGCCTATTCGCTGGGATGGCATATCCGCCAGCTTCAGCAGGGACAGCACGAAACCTTTGCCTATCTGGGCAATCTGGGTGTGGGTATCGCGCCCGAACGCCTGGCAGCCGGTGACTTTGATGGCTACGACGAGGTCTTTCTTCTGCTCGATGACACCGATGATTACCTGGGCGATGTTGAGACGCGACCTGCCGCGCGCTGCCTGACCATAAGCTTCCGCGGCACGCACGGGCAAGCAGCCCCGCGCTACGAGCAGCTGCTCGGCTACATGCACGAACACGATCTGGCACCCGCCGGCCCCTCACGCGAGATTGCCCTCATCGATGACATCATCAGCGACGACCCAGCAACCTACGTGACGCAGATCACGGTGCCCGTTGCCCCGTCAAAATAAGAACCGCCCGGAAGGCATCGTGCTTCCGGGCGGTTCTTCAATTTGGCTATCGATGCCTTACGCCTCTGGCACCTGACCAGTAGCCAAGATCTGCTCGAGTGCGTCCTCGTCCAGCACGGGTACGCCCAGCTGTTCGGCCTTGGTGAGCTTGGAACCCGCTTTGGGGCCGGCGACCAGATAGCTCGTCTTCTTTGAAACACTGCCCGAAACCTTGGCGCCGAGCACCTTGAGCGCCGCACCCGCCTCGTCGCGTGTGCGGTTGACGAGCGTGCCGGTCAGCACAAACGTCAGGCCCGCGAGCGGCTGGGCGTCGGCGAGATCGCCTGCCACGCCAGCGTCGGCTGCGGCTTGTGCATGCGCGGCGCCCAAGTCGACCTCGAGCGACAGGCCCGCCTGGCGCAGGCGCTCCAGCACGGCAAGGTTTTCGGGCACGGCCAGGAACTGCTTGACGCTCGCCGCAATCTTGGGACCGATGCCCTCGCACTCGGCGATATCCTCTTCGCTCGCCAAGATGAGCTTGTCGATCGACAGGAATCGCTCGGCGATGACCTCGCCCACGCTCTTGCCCACATGGCGGATGCCCAGGGCAAACAGCACGCGACCGAGCGGCTGGCTCTTGGACTTATTGAGCTCGGCGATGATTTTCTCGGCCGTCTTGAGGCCCACCGGAATGGGATCGCCCTTCTTGACGCCCTTTTTGCTGTTGGAGCTGGCGTACACGCGGCCCGTGTCCAGGCCGGCGATGTCGTCGACTGTGAGCTGGTAGAAGTCCGCGACATCATGGATCAGACCGGCGGCGATCATCTTGTCGACAATCTCGTCGCCCAGGCCGTCCACGTCCATGCAGCCGCGGCTCACCCAGTGGAGCAGGCGCTCTTTGAGCTGTGCGGGGCAGTCGATGGACACGCAGCGGTAGGCCACCTCGCCATCCTCGTGAACCACGGGGCTGCCGCACACGGGGCAAACCTCGGGCATGTGCCAGTCGACCGAATCGGCCGGGCGCTTGTCGAGCACCGGGCCCACGACCTCGGGGATTACGTCGCCTGCCTTGTGCACGATGATGGTGTCGCCCTCGCGCACGTTCTTGCGGCGGATCTCGTCGATGTTGTGCAGCGTGGCACGCGCGATGGTGGAGCCGGCAACCGTGACCGGGTCGAACTCGGCGACCGGCGTGAGCACACCGGTGCGGCCCACCTGGATGCGAATCTCGCGCAGGACGGTCTGCTTTTCCTCGGGCGGAAACTTAAAGGCAATGGCCCAGCGCGGTGCGCGGGCGGTAAAGCCCAGGTCGAGCTGCTGCTGAAAGCTGTCGACCTTTACGACCACGCCGTCGATGTCGTAGTCCAGGTCACCGCGGTGCTCAAGTGCCTGGGCGCAGAACTCGTGAACCTCGGCCGGCGTGGCGCAACGAGCCACGTTAGGGTTGACGCTGAAGCCGGCACTGCGCAGCCAGTCGAGAAATTCGCGCTGGCTGTGGACGTGCAGCGGGTCGGTATCGGCAATGGCGTAGATAAAGGTGGCCAAGTCGCGGCGCGCCGTAACCTTTGGATCCTTTTGGCGTAAGGATCCTGCGGCAGCGTTGCGCGGGTTGGCGAAGGGATCGCGGCCCTCGGCATCGGCTTCTTCATTTAGGCGCACGAAGCTGCCCTTGGGCATGTAGACCTCACCGCGCACTTCGATGGTACGCTCGCGGTCGGCGCCCATGTGGGCGAGCGCCGCCTCGGACAGATGCATGGGCACATCCTTGATGGTGCGGACGTTGAGCGATACGTCCTCGCCCGTGGTGCCGTCGCCGCGCGTGGCGGCGCGCACAAAGGTGCCGTTTTGGTAGGTAAGCGCCACACCCAGACCGTCGATCTTAAGCTCGCAGGTATAGGTGACACTGCCGGCACCGAGCGCATCCTCGGCACGCTGGAGCCACGCGTCAAGTTCGTCCAGATCCATGGCATCGTCCATGGAATACATGCGCGCCATATGCGTGACCGGCGTAAACTGCTCGCTCACGTAGCCGCCCACGCGCTGGGTATAGCTGTCGGGCGTCACCAAATCGGGGTAGGTCGCCTCGATCTCCTGCAGCTCAACGAGCATTTTGTCGAAAGCGGCGTCCGTAATCTCGGGTGCGTCAAGCATGTAGTAGCGGTACGCATGGTAATCGAGCTCATGGCGCAGCTCGGCCGCGCGCGCTGCCGCCTGGGCATGGGCGTCGGTCGGTGCGGCGGCATCCGCGCTCGCGGGCGTTTTGGTATCGATATCCACACCGTCACCAAACAGGCTCGATTGCTCCATAGCGGCACTCCTTCGCTCGATTTCAAACGGCTACTAGAGTACCACCGGCCACGACGAGGCCGAATAACCCTTTCAAACCGCACCGAATCGGCAGCCGCCAGACCGGAGTGGATCGCGCGATCAAACCATGCCCTTGCCATTTCTAAATGATCCGTTTTCCTCCGCCTCCAACGGATCAACAAGAAAAGAGGGGGCTGTCCCGCGTTGGCGGGACAGCCCCCTCTGGCATCGGTATGTGTGATACGGCTCGTTAGTAACCCTGGCCGTAGCCTTGACCCTGGCCCTGGCCTTGCTGGCCGAGTAGCTCCTCCAGGTACTGGCGCAGCTGCTCATCGGTAATACCGCCGTTGCCGGTGTCGGTCGAACTGTCGTCCTGCTGCTGATTCTGCAGCTCCTCGTCGGAGCCCAGCTCAACAGTGACCTTCTTCTCCTCCTTGCCGCGCATGAGCGTAATCTCGACCTTCTCGCCCACCTCGTGGCTGCGCAGCGCGATGATCAGGCCATCGGCGCTCGTAATCTCGTCATCGCCCAGCTTGGTAATGACATCGCCCTCTTGGATGCCAGCCTTAGCGGCGGGACCGTCCTCGACGACGCTCGCCACATACGCGCCGCTGTCGGTGCTCAGCTTGTTGGTGCGGGCGTTGAGCGCATTGACGCTCGAAAGCGTGGCGCCCAGATACGGATGAACCGGCGTCTTACCGTCAATGATCTGGTCGGCAATGTTCTTGGCGTAGTTAACGGGAATGGCAAAGCCCACGCCCGAGCTGGAGCCCGAGTAGCTCTCGATGAGCGAGTTAATGCCCACGAGCTCACCGTTGTCGTTGACGAGCGCGCCACCGGAGTTGCCCGGGTTGATGGCAGCATCGGTCTGGATCATGTTGGCATAGATGGTGTTGCCGCTGGTAGAGCTCATGGCCGTGGAGCGGTAGAGCGCCGAGACGATACCGGTGGAGACAGACTGCTCGTTGCCAAACGGCGAACCGATCGCCATGACCCACTCGCCCACGTTGAGCTTGGAAGAATCACCGATCTCGATCGGGGTGAGCTTGGAGGCATCGGCGTCCTTGAGCTTAATGACGGCGAGGTCGCTCGAGGCATCGTTGCCCACGAACTCGGCCTCGTAGGTGGTGCCGTCGTCCATGGTTACCACGTACTGGTCATAGCCGTCGACCACATGGTTGTTGGTGAGGATGTGACCCTCGGTATCGAGCACAACGCCCGAACCGACGCTGCCCGAGCTATCCGACTCGTCAGCAGACTGCGAAAGTGAGCCATTCTGGCTACCGCTCGAAGTCGCAGTGATGGAAACGACAGAGGGCAGTGCCTTGGCAGAGACCGCCTCGGCCAGCGTTGTGTCCTCAGAGTCGATGGTGATCTTTTGCGTCGACGAACCCGAAGCACCCGCCGTCACGGCATTCTTGCCACCGCCAATATTGAGCGTGCCACTCATAATGAGCGCGATGACCAGCAGGGCGCCGCAGGCGCAGCCGGCAAGCGCCGTAATAAAGATCGGCAGCTTTTTGGTCTTGGTCTTGACCACTGTGTGCTTGTTTACAACCTGCTGGCCGCTCAGCGGCTTGCCGGTCTGCGTGTCATAGGCCTGCACGTAGGGAATGTTGCCGTCGGCAGGCGTCGACTCCACCTGCACGCGCGGCTGCTGCTGGGTCTCGCCAGCGTTGCCCGCATCCTGGGGACGCTGGGAATCGTACTCGCTCATAGCTGCGATCCTTTCGTCAAATAACCAAAGGCCCGCCAAACATGTGGCGGGCCATCATTGTTCACGTTGAGTTGTACCCCAAGCTGGGCAGTCCCGAGCACTAGATGCCAAGATTTCAGCTTTGCTTAAGTAATGACATGCTTATAGGCCAATTCGTTCTATGCCGTCATGTCTATTCGATATAACAGTCGATAGCAAAGCTATATGTTGAATCGTTAATGAAGTCCGTAATCGTCGCGCCCATGCCTGATCCGCACGTCCACTTATCTTTCTCCGCGTCGTATGGCGTTGGCCCCCACCCCGTTTCATATGATGCTTCGCTTTCCGTGAAGTTATTCATCACGTATTTATCCTTCTGCATGAGCGCGTACCAAGCGTTTGCATACATCACAAGCGGATCGATTTGGACTATCGAGTACTTTCCGGAACGAATCTCAATTTCTGTTTTATCGTTATAATAAGCGACTGTGAGCTCAATCTTGGCAAGCAGCGGCAACGTTTCATCTGATTCCCTCTGGATTGTTATGACATCACCGGCCATAGCGTCGGCAGACACAGTTTTGCTCTCTGGCGTGAAAATAGTCTCTCTGCTTCTTGTCCGCGTTTTTTCATTGCCATTTTCATCTCTGACCACCGTGTCGACCACGAGCGTCAATCGCTTCTGAGCGTCCGGCAACTCCACGGCTTCTGCCATCCCGGCTCGCATCAAAATAGGAGCCCCCGCCATCAGACCTAAGAACTGCTTTCTATCAATCATTCTTCATTCCCCCTGTCTACTTGATTTGACTTTCTCAGCTGAATGGGGATACAGAACAGTCCCGTCAAGTTCCTTATCTTCCACAAAAACTAGAATCCATTTATCACCTGCTTTCAACCCTGAGACATATCCGGAACTTGACTTGCGGCGCATATCGATTCTCTTACGGCAACCACTTGGCATAAGCGCCTCAAATTGCCCGTTATGAACATCCGATAGAGCGCGCACCTCGACTGCAACAACCGTGTCGTTTTCTCCCCCATTAGTCGCCCTTAACAGAAAGAAGCTCGCTGCGGTGAGCAAAGCAAAGGAAAGCACCAATAGGAGCATTGCCCTTCGAATGAACTTGTCGCCGTTCACGAGTACAATCAACCCTTGCAATATGTGCCATCGTGAGACGTGTAAATTGATACGTCATATGGAAGAAACTGTAGCTGGTTTGTCCATCCATTCCAAACAACAAGCAGGTACTTCCTGGCATTCGAGTATGTGTTATGCATTGCCACGTAGCCCACAACTGCCATTGCGTGCCCGCTGCCATTTGACCGGAGCCTTCCAGAGAAAATACTCAGATTCCCCGAGTCGGTATTCACCCTAAAGGAATCCCATGACGGATACCAAACGAATGACGTCTCAAGCTCCTTGCCTCGTCTTGCACAAAACTCCTTTAAGGCCGGAGCGGGTTTGTCAGGAGAAGTCTTGCCTTGAGTAAAGTACAGACCAGTCGCTTGATCATATTTCTTTTCTTCTTCTTCCCATGTCCCCGACAGCCTCCAAAGCTCCGAGTATAAATCGGACAATTTAAGGCGGTTCAAAGTCACATAGTGACTGCTAACTGCAAACATTGCCGAAACAGCGCAAGCATAAGTCCCCGTTTCTTTGATAACTTCTGTTTGCGTTGGCGTTATTATTCCCGAAACCGTTTTGCTCGCATCAACGACATATCCCTGTTTATACAAATCCTTGGCAGATACAAAAACGTCTTCGAAATGTTCCGGCGATCCGCTGCGATTGCCTCCCGAGGACAATTTATTTGGTACTTTTTTTCCACTTGCGTCTAAAACAATGTTTTTAGCTAAGTCGGCAACGCCAACAGTTAGCTCGTCAATCTTTAACGCAACGACGTTATCCGAGGATGCGAGGAGTGCAATTTCTTCGCTTGCACTCTCGATAGGTAAAAGAGCGTTCGGAGCCAAGCAGTATTCGCTGATCCACCAAGATCGCTCTGAATCAAATACGACGTAGCCATAGTTAACGTCATCCCGCTTCGCACGAACGATATACCCGATTGAATCTCCATCGGAATTTACCATTTTTACTGGGTCACAAGCGGTCACCGGTTCATCCGATACATCATCAAAGAAAGCCTGCGCTTGCTCCACAGCTATTTGCGGTGTGACACGGACCAAGTCGTCGTCTCCAAAAACCAACCTTGGAGACATCAGGGCGGCAAGCAACACTATGAATCCGACAATCACCTTTCTCGAATAACGCATTTCTTCCTCCATCCGTGTAGTAGGGAGATACGGTAACTAAATGATATTCGCTAGATAGTGGTATACGTTTTATATTGTTTTTACTGACACACTTTTAATCGGTAAAAGGTCTTCTTATCGCCCTAAACGAGAAAAGGGTACTGGAGAAATCTCCGGTACCCTCACATTGCCCTCTATTTACTTGCTAGTCCTTAAACAGATAGCCCACGCCACGGACGGTAGTGATGTGCGCCGCAATCTGCGGGCCCACCTTGGAGCGGATGCGTCGGATGTGCACGTCGACGGTGCGCGTGCCGCCGCAGTACTCAAAGCCCCACACGCGGTGCAGCAGCACCTCACGGCTGTAGGCGCGGTTGGGGTGCGTCGCCAAAAAGCTCAGCAGCGAGTACTCCATCAGCGTCAGGTCAATGGGCTCGTTATCGAGTGTCACCTGGTAGGTAGCCAGGTTGATCTCGAGGTTATCGATGTTGAGCACATCGTCGGCGGTGACGGTCTCCTCCTCGCCCATCAGGCGCTGCGCGCGAGCCTTGAGCTCGTTGGGCGTCGCCGTGGGGCATACAAAGTCGGCATGCGCGTGATTCGGCAGGCGCAGGGTACCGAGTGCCTCGTCGTCAACGATCACCAGCATGGGGACACCGCCGCGATCGTCAAGCCACTTGGCAATCTGATCGATGCGGTCGCTGCGGATGCCATCGGAATCGAGGATCAGCAGGTCAAAGTCGTGCGCCGCAGTTGGCGAATCGGGGGTTGCCAGGCTCACCTCGACACCCAGGGTAGTCGTCAAGCTGCGGGCAAACTCGTGGAAGCGCGTCGTGCGCGCCATGAACAGGGCACTCTTTTCGGACATATCGGCCTCCAAAGAAATGAGCTCAATCGTACTGGAACAAGCCAGCGCGATTAGGAGTTCGCCAGGTAGTGCTTGATCTCCCACTCGGTGATCGTAGACTCAAACTTATGCCACTCGTCGCGCTTCTTTTTGAGGAAGAAGCTGTGGATGTGCTCGCCGAGGGCATCCTTCATAAACTGCGAGTCCTCAAACACGTCGAGCGCCTCTTTGAGCGAGCGCGGCAGCGGCGCGTAGCCGGCCTCGACCATCTGACGGTCGGTAAGCTTGAGCGTCTCGGCCGTGGCCTCGGGCGGGAGCTCCAGCTTGCGCTCGATGCCGTCCAGACCAGCCGCCAGCGTGACGGCGTTGACCAGATACGGGTTGGCCATGGGATCGGGGCTGCGCAGCTCGATGCGCGTGGACAGCTGCTTGCCGGGCTTGTAGACCGGGATGCGGACCATACTCGCGCGGTTGCGCAGGCCCCACGTGGCGTACTGCGGCACGGAGTCGCCGCCCGTGGTGATGCGCTTGTACGAATTGACCGTGGGGTTGGTGATGGCGCTGATCTCGCGCGCGTGCGCCAAGATGCCGGCCATGTAGTGCTTGGCGATTTCGGAGAGGTGATACTTCTCGTCGTCCTCGCCCCAAAAGACGTTGTTGCCGTCATGGTCGAACAGCGACTGGCACAGGAACATAGCACTGCCATCCTCACCCGCCAACGGCTTGGGCATAAAGGAGGCGTGGCAACCGCTCTCGTAGGCCTGCTGTTTAATGATGAGTTTGGCCGTGGTGATGGCGTCGGACATGCTCAGGGCCTCGGCGTGACGCAGGCTCATGCCGTGCTGCGAGCGACCGGCGGCGTGGAAGGTGTACTCCACGGGCACGGACATCTTCTCGAGCGTGAGGACCGTGTTGCGACGCAGGTCGCGGGCGGCATCGCTCACCGAAAGATCGAAGTAGCCCACGTTGTCGAGCGGCTCGGGGGTGTGCTCGTCGGGGAAGTAGTAATACTCCAGCTCGGCACCCACGTTGAGCAGATAGCCAGCCTTCTCGGCCTTGCGGAACATGCGGCGCAGGGCATCGCGCGGGTCGCCGGCGAACGGCTTGCGATCGGGAGTGCACACATCGCAGAACACGCGGGCGACGCCGTTATGGCTCGGACGCCACGGCAAAATCTGGAAGGTCGAAGCATCGGGAAACGCCAGCATGTCGGCTTCCTCGGGCGTGGCAAAACCCTCGATGGCGGAGCCGTCAAAGCCAATACCCTCCTCAAAAGCGACCTCGAGGTCCTCGGGGCTAATGGCAAAGTTCTTGAGGCGGCCGAGAATGTCGACAAACCACAGACGCACAAAGCGGATGTCACGCTGCTCTACGGAGCGGAGTACGTAATCGATGTTCTGCTGGTTCATGTCGCTCCCCTTTCTTTCGGGCGGGTTTCGACTGGTTTATATCGCAGATACTATCGCAGAAAAATGTTTCCGCAGGGTTAAAGCGTATCAAGCGCTCAAAAAACGTGCGCGAACAGGCAGTTGCGAACGAGTAGTTAGCGCGAGGTCGAAGCGCGGTGTTCGATGTGGCCGGGGATCTCGATGCGCTTGGGGGCGAGCTTTGCGGCATCGCCCACCGTAGTGGTAACGATGTCGATGCGTTCGGACAGACGCTCGACTACGCGCTCGGCAATGGTGAGGGTGTCCTGCGCGGCCGTGGTCACACCGCCAAAGAGCACGTGGTTCCAGGGGTAATCGTCAAACGTCGCAATCTTGAGACCCGCCGGCAACGAGGGCCCCAGCTGGGCCAGCGCCTCGGTCAGGCGCAGGAAAACCAAGCCGTTGACGGCAATGAGGCCGAGCTTTTTACCCGCATAGCCGCGGATGGTCTCGTCCAGGCGACTGACACCCGTGGCACCACCGTCGGCCAGGGTGACGACCTCGCCCGCAAGACCGCGGCGCGAAAGCTCGTCGGCAAAGGACTCGGCGCGCTCGCGACGCACGGGGCTGTCATCGCTTGCCTCGGTGAGCAGGCACAGGCGCTCGCTGCCAGCAGAGGCCAAGGCGTCTACCAGGCCGGCGACCAGCTCACGGTTGTTGGAGGTCACCAGATCGACACCGCCGTCGGCAACATCGCGGTCGAGCAGCACGACGGGCAGGCGTCCCGCAGCCTCGGCGATCGCCTTGTCGTTGCCTCCGCAGGTATTGACGACCAGGCCGTCCACGCCGGCATCGATAAGTCTGGTGAGCGACTCTGCCTCCTTGGCGGGGTCGTTGCCGCTAATGGCCGTCATGAGCGAGCAGCCGCGCGCGGCGGCGCTGGCGGAAAGCCCTTCGAGCATGGCGCTGGAGAACGGGTTAGCAATGTCGGCCAAGATCACGCCGATGAGGTTGGTACGCGAGCTGCGCAGATTGCGCGCGGCGGCACGTGGACGATAGCCGGTGCGCTCGATAACCGCCGCGATGCGAGCACGGGTTTCCTCGGTCATCTGCCCGGGACGGTTGTTGAGATAGCGCGAAACCGTGGCCGGGCTCACGCCCGCCTCGGCGGCAATGTCCTTGATTCTCATCTGCGCCATAGCGCACCCCGTTTCCCAATTGTCGGCAGTCTGAGCCATTTTAGGCATTTTTTTAAAAATCTCGCTTGCAAAACGTTGTAGATGAGTATACTACAACTCGAAACGAAACCGATTTCGTAAACCGATTTCGGCGAGCGTTGGCACGGAGGTGCAAAGATGCACCCTACCGTCTTGGCACCTCCGCGCCAACGCCATATCAAAGGTGTACGCACGAGCAAGAAGGAGCTACGCGACCATGGGTAAAACGGTTCTTACCTTCGGCGAGATCATGATGAGGCTCTCGCCCAAAGATCATCTGCGCATTGAGCAGGCGACCGAGTTTGATGTCCGCTACGGCGGCGCCGAAGCCAACGCCGCGCTTTCCCTGGCCTACCAGGGTGACAAGGCAGCTTACGTCTCCGTTGTCCCGGCCAACCGTCTGGGCGAGTGCGCCCTGCGTTCGCTGAAGGTCTACGACGTCGATACCTCGCGCGTCGTGCGCCAGGGCGACCGTCTTGGCTCCTATGTGTTTGAGGTCGGCGCCTCGCAGCGCGGCAACGGCTGCGTCTACGACCGCAAGTACTCTGCCATCAACATGGCCAAGCGCGACGTCTTTGACTGGGATGAGATCCTCAAGGGTGTCGATGTCTTCTACTTCTCCGGCGTGACGCCCGCCGTCTCCGACGAGATGGCCGCCGCCTGCAAGGATGCCCTCACCGCCTGCCGCGCCAAGGGCATCACCACCGTTTGCGATGTGAACTATCGCGGCAAGATGTGGTCGCCCGAGAAGTCGCAGGCCACCATGAAGGAACTCCTGCCGCTCGTCGACATCTGCATCGCCAACGACGAGGACGCACCCGCCGGCCTCGGTATGACCTGCGTCTCCGGCTCCCTTGCCCACGGCATCGAGGAACGCGACACCTACGTCGAGATGGCCCGTCAGATCTGTGCCGAGTACGGCTGCAAGAAGGTCGCCTCGGTCGTCCGCAACATCTCCTGCGTCGAGCGCTCCATTTGGATGGGCATGTTTTTTGACGCCGAGAGCGGCGAGCACTGGTTCTCCCCTGCTCACGACGTACACGTGCTCGAGGGCGTTGCCGCCGGCGACGCTTTTAACGCCGGCCTCGTCCATGCCCTCATCAACGACTTTGACCCGCAGGACGCCGTCAACTACGCAATTGCGGCCTCGATCCTCAAGCTCACCATCAAGGGCGATTCCAACCTGGTGACCGCAGACGAGATTGCAGCCGTGGCATCCGCCGCCGACGGTGGCACTCGCGTCGCGCGCTAAGCCGTCCCCATTCCGCGGGCCGCAGCTTTTTATACCCATACCCCTGCGGCCCGCTCCCCGATTCCTCCGGTCGGACAAAACCACTAGTCCCATTCCGGTTTTGCCCGGCATTTCCTACGCGACTGGTCGCGCAGCCGGTTTTGGAATTGCTTGGACCCCAAGCAGTGCCTCCGATAACCAATCCAAAACCGGCTCATGGCCAGCATATTTGGCAATCACGCGCCCGCGCGCGCCGTACATCGAAAGGAACATCATGTTCGATCAGTTCTACACCACGCTTGAGTCCCTGGGCATCGTGCCGGTCGTCGTGCTCGACAAGGTCGAGGACGCCGCCCCGCTCGCCCACGCCCTTATGGCAGCCGGCATGAAGTCCGCCGAGGTCACCTTCCGCACCGCTTGCGCCGCCGAGTGCATCGCCGCCATGGCCGAAGCCGAGCCCGAGATGTGCGTTGGCGCCGGCACCGTCCTGACCGTCGAGCAGGTTGAGCAGGCCCGCGCCGCCGGTGCCAAGTTCATCGTCTCCCCGGGTTACAACGAGGACGTCGTGAAGCACTGCATCGACATCGACCTGCCCGTGCTGCCCGGCACCGTGACCCCCTCCGAGGTTACCGCCGCCGAGAACCTGGGCCTCAAGGTCACCAAGTTCTTCCCCGCGGCTCAGTACGGCGGCCTGAACACCATCAAGGCCCTCGCCGCTCCGTTTGTCGGCCATCGCTTTATGCCCACCGGTGGCGTGAGCACCGCCAACGTCGAGGAGTACCTGAGCTCCAGCGCCATCATCGCCTGCGGTGGCACCTGGATGGTCAAGCCCGCCCTGTTCGCCGACGGCGACTTCTCCAAGGTCGAGCAGATCGCCCGCGAGGCCATGGACGTCGTCAAGAAGGTCCGCGGCTAGGTTTAGCTCTCTATCGTGAAAGGGGGCGTGCCCTAGACCTCGCCCCCTTTCTTTTAAAGCGGCTCGGAAGCGCGCCGTTTCCGTCACGAACAAGAACCAAAACCGTCTTGTATGCTGATAGAACGTGACGGAAGCGACACGCCCCCGAGCCGCTTTTCCTACTCGGTTGGCAGTCGCGCCCAGCTGAGCAACTTCGACAAAAGCCGAGCCACCAAAACAGCTGCGGCGCCGTCTGGAGGAATGGACCCTTGCTTCCGGTCTTTTCCTCCAAGCGGCGCCGCAGCCTTTTCATGCCCCGATGTGTCCCAGCACTTGCGGTGAAATAGGGACTGCTTACGCCGCCAAAGCCGCAAAACAATCCTTATTTCACCGCAACTAATGTAAGGGGCGAGTTAGATGGCCGAGTCTTTGGACAGCTCAAAGTAGTCGGGATGCAAGGCGATAACCGGACCCTGCTCCTCGGGCATTAGATGCAAATGCGTCTCTGCCAGATAGCTCGCCGTGTCGGTATCGCCCTTCTTAATGGTCTCGAGAATCCGGCGATGCTGCCGACGAATCGGCTCCCAATCCAGATCCTGCGACACCATACGCAACCAGTTGTATCGCTCAAAATGCGTGTTGACGCTCTTCATCCAATCCCACAACATGTGGCGGCCGGCAATCTCAAAACACGTCTCATGGAACAGGTTGTCCAGATCGAAAAAGCGACGCGTTTCGCTATGGTCGAGCGACTCGGACTCGGCAAGAATCTGCTCGAGCCGATGTTTTTGCTCAGGCGTGGCGGCAGAGCAGCATTTAATGAGCACGCTTCTCTCGAGTTTCTCGCGCAGGAAACAGGCGTTCTCGGCGCGCTCCATGCTGATTTTTGAGACATAGGTGCCGCTTTTGGGACGCGTTTCCACCAGCTCCTGCTCACGCAGGCGTACAAAAGACTCGCGAATGGGCGTGCGCCCGATTCCCGTCTCCTTTTCCAGACCAATCGCCGAAAGACGTGTGCCAGGCTTGAGCTCGGCATAGATGATCTTGGAGCGCAATGCGTTGTATGCCTGATCTTGCAGGCTCTGATAATGCTGGTGTTGTTCCATAAAGCCCTCGAATGAAGCTCACGGTTTGTCGAATTTCACCACGTAATACTATCGCATCCCCCATCCCCACAGTTGCGGTGAAATAGGGACCGCTCGCGTCTCCAGGACCGCAAAACAATCCCTATTTCACCGCAACTTCCAACCAGTCTTTTTGGGACGGAACTTTTTAGCTACCCTAGCCCACGGATCCGCCCTCCTTGCACAAAATGGGCCTATCTACTACGTTGGGGCGAATACCCCCGAGCATGGCGGAATTCAATAAAAGAAAACCGCAGGTAGTCGGCTTGCAGATTTCGCTGAAAGGCAGTTATGGTCGGCCTAGGCGGGTTTAACGTAGTAGATAGGGCCATTTTGTGACGCAGCGCCAGCCACACCCCAAATTGGCCGCCCATCCCACCGCGATACTTGAGAGGACAGGGCAGGACTCGGCATTCACCAACAAGTTGTTGCAATTAGGTGAACGTTCACCTTATTTATTCTATTTCGCTTTGCAAACGGATTCCTATGCGTATACTAAAGCTCAAACGAAACCGATTTCGTCAAGCCTGGGCACTAGGATGCCAGGACGC
>CAUAGV010000014.1 GCA_958428675.1 uncultured Collinsella sp. | reverse complement strand
TTTGTTTTGGCGGGCTGGATATCCGGAAAACCGGTGCGCGCCCGCGCCGGATAACCTGCCAAGGCAAACCCGTCTCCAACCGGAAGCTCTAGAACACGAAAGCGAGGACTTGATGGCACAGTATCAGCTGCCCCGTGACTTCTTCTTTGGCGCCGCAATGTCCGGCCCGCAGACCGAGGGCCAGTGGAACCAGGGCGGCAAGCTCGAGAACCTGTGGGATACCTGGTCCATCCAGGATCTGGGTTCGTTCTACAACCGCGTTGGCTCTTATGCCGGCAATGACTTTATGGCCAAGTACCAGGAGGACCTTCGCATCATGAAGGACTTGGGCCTGGATACCTATCGCACCTCCATCCAGTGGAGTCGTCTGCTCGATGCCGACGGCAACCTTAATGAGGAGGGCGCCGCGTGGTATCACGAGCTGTTCCGTGCCTCTCGTGAGGCCGGCCTGGAGCCGTTCGTCAACCTGTACCACTTTGACATGCCCACCTACCTCTTTAACCGTGGCGGCTGGGAGAGCCGCGAGGTCGTCGAGGCTTACGCCCATTACGCCGACGTTGCCTTCCGCGAGTTTGGCCAGGAAATCAAGTACTGGTTCACCTTTAACGAGCCCATCGTCGAGCCCGAGCAGCGCTATCAGGAGGGCGTGTGGTTCCCGCAGCTCCACGACTATAGCCGCGCTCGCACCGTGCAGTATCACATCTCGCTGGCGCACGCGCTAGCCGTGGCCAACTACCGTCGCGCCTATGACGAGGGTGCCGTTCGCGCCGACGCCAAGATCGGCATGATCAACTGCTTTACCCCGGTCTACACCAAGGATAACCCCAGTGAGGCGGACCTCGAGGCCGTGCGTATGACCAGCGGTATTAACAATCGCTGGTGGCTCGACCTTATTACCAAGGGCGAGCTTCCCGCCGACGTGCTCGACAGCCTGGCCGAGGGCGGCGTTAAGCTCCCGTTCCGTGCCGGCGACCAGGAGATTCTCAAGCAGGGTGTTGTCGACTGGCTCGGTTGCAACTACTACCACCCCACGCGCGTCCAGGCTCCGGCGAGCAAGGTCGACCAGTACGGCCTGCCGCACTTTGCCGATGAGTACGTGTGGCCCGACGCCGTTATGAACGAGAGCCGCGGCTGGGAGATCTACCCGCAGGGTCTCTACGACTTTGGCATGGACTGCGCCAAGAATTACCCCGATCTTGAGTGGTTCGTTTCCGAAAACGGTATCGGCATCATGGACGAATACAAGAACCGTGACGCCGAGGGGACCATTCAGGACGACTACCGCGTCGACTTTGTGCGCCAGCACTTGGAGTGGGTCGCCAAGGCGATCGCCGAGGGCGCCAAATGCCGCGGATACCATTATTGGGCCGTCATCGATAACTGGTCTTGGGCGAATGCCTTTAAGAACCGTTACGGTTTTGTCGAGGTCGATCTCATGGACGGCTACAAGCGCCGCCTTAAGAAGTCGGCAGCTTGGCTCAAGCAGGTCGCAACGACCCACGTGGTCGACTAGCGACCGGGCAAACGCCCAGACCGCGCGCCGCCGCGCGCAAAGCATGGCACATCTGGTGGCAGAGGGCGACAGACCACCGTGCGCATAGGAAAAGGCCGGATTTGAAAGTTAGGAGCAATCATGGCCAGTGACAACGGAAAGAGCTTCCTCGACAAGTTTGCCGAGGTCTCTGCGAAGGTGGGAAACCAGGTTCACCTGCGTTCCCTGCGCGATGCCTTCGCAACCATCACGCCGCTCTATATCCTTGCGGGTATCGCGGTTCTTATTAACAACGTCGTGTTCCCTCTGTTCCCGCTCGATGCAGCGGGCCTTGCCAACCTTCAGACCTGGGGCTCGGCAATTACGCTGGGCACCCTCAACGTCTCTGCCATCATCTTGGCTGGACTGATTGGCTACAGCCTCGCTAAGAACGAGCGCTTCGATAACCCGCTTGCCTGCGTGGTCGTTGCCATCTCCGCTTTCGTCATCATGATGCCGCAGCAGATCACCGCCACGCTTGCCGCCACGAGCCCGCTGCTCACCGACAAGATCACCTCTGCCGAGGTCACGGGCGCCCTTTCGACTGCCAACACCGGCACCAACGGCCTGTTCGCGGCTATTATCATCGCCCTGCTCTCCGTCACGCTCTTCATTAAGATTTCCGGCGTCGAGAAGCTCAAGGTCAAGCTGGGCGAGGGTGTGCCTCCTGCGGTCTCCAACTCCTTTAACGTCATGATCCCGATGCTGCTCAACCTCGCGATTTTCGCAATTGCCGCGGCTCTGCTCGCCGTGTTTGCCGGCACCGATCTGTGCACCATCATCTCCACGTGCATTTCCAACCCGCTCAAGAGCATCATGAACGCCGGTCCGTGGGCTGTTATCCTCATCTACACGCTTGCGAACCTGCTGTTCTGCGTCGGTATTCACCAGTCCACCATCTCTGGCGCTACCGTCGAGCCGATCCTGACCATGCTCATCGTCGACAACATGGCTACCTTTGCCGCCGGCGGCACCATCCAGCCCGATCACTACATGAACATGCAGATCGTCAACAGCTTCGCCCTCATCGGCGGCTCGGGCTGTACCCTCATGCTCCTGCTCGATACCTTCCTGTTCTCCAAGAACAAGGCTTCCAAGACCGTTGCCAAGATGGCTATCATTCCTGGCCTGTTTAACATTAACGAGCCGGTCATCTACGGTTACCCCGTCGTGTACAACCTGCCGCTCATGATTCCGTTCGTGCTTCTTCCCGACCTGTTCATCGGCGTCACCTATGGCCTGACATGCGCGGGCATCATTAGCCCCTGCATCGCTCAGGTGCCTTGGACCATGCCTCCCGTCATCAACGCCCTGCTTGCCACGGGCTTTGACTGGCGCGCTGGCGTGTGGCAGGCCCTCGAGCTTGTCATCGGCATGGCTGTCTACCTGCCCTTTATGAGGATCTCCGAGAAGGCCATCGCCAAGCAGGAGGCCCTTGCCGAGCAGAACGCCTAAACGTTCTCTTTCCCTTCCATTGTTGCGGGCGCCGGTACGCGGTGCCGGTGTCCGCGGCTCTCCTCCTGCGTAAAGATGCAGGGGGTGGGTACAGTAGCCGCAAGGAATAAAACCAGTTGTCGTCTGCGCGCCGCGCAGTTATAAGGAGGAAACCATGAAGAAGATCATGCTTTGCTGCAATGCCGGCATGTCCACGAGCCTGCTGGTCCAGAAGATGCAGTCCGAGGTCGTAAGCCGTGGTCTGGACATCGAGGTCGAGGCCCGTCCTATGAACGAGGCTCACGATCACCTGGACGAGTGCGATATCTTGCTGCTCGGCCCGCAGATTGGCTACACCAAGGGCGATTTTGAGAAGGAGGCCGCCGGCCGCTTCCCGGTCGAGGTCATCAACATGGTCGATTACGGCCGCATGAACGCCGCCGGCATCATCGACCACTGCGTCAGCGTGATGGGCTAGGTGCAGCGCATGGAGGATATGAACGAGCTGCAGATGACCTGTTTCGAGATCATCAGCTACGTCGGAACCGCCAAGAGCATGTACATCAATGCCGTGCAAAAGGCCAAGGAGGGCGATTTTGACGCCGTCGAGGAGCTCATTAAGCAGGGCGACGAGGCTTACAACGGTGGCCACGATGTCCATATGGGGCTCCTTAAAAAGGAGGCCAACGGCGAGCGTAACGGCGAGGCTCCGCTGATTCTGTTGCATGCCGAGGACCAAATGGCGGGCACCGAGACCATGCGTGTCATGGCCACGGAGCTCATCGAGGTCCATAAGCAGCTGCAGGCACTGAAGGCCTAGCCGGCGTTATCGCCGCGACGGACCGCGCGGTCCAGCAGACAATACAGTCCCTTTGACGGGCGCCGGGAGTCTCCGCCTCCCGGCGCCCCTATATTTGGCGAAGGCCCTGCGCGACCTTTTGAGCGGTCGTTTGCGTTTTCACAGATAAAACCTGCCAAAACAAACCTGTCCCTTTTTGGTAGGTTTCTGCCTTGGGAGCGGTACCATACAGGCAATGTTTAAACGAGAAAGGCGGGCTCCCATGGAACCTAAGCAGTACTACATCGGCATTGACGTCGGCGGCACTTCGGTTAAGGAGGGCCTGTTCGACGAGGACGGCAACCTGCTGGCCAAGGCCAGCGTGCCTACGCCTCCCATCGTTGACGCCGCGGGCTTTGCCGCGGTGACCGAGGCTATCGACCAGGTGGTCGCCAAGGCTCAGATTCCGCGCGCCTTTGTGGCGGGCATTGGCCTGGCAGTTCCGTGCCCCATCCCGGCATCGGGCGATGCCAAGGTCAAGGCCAACATTGCTATTAACCTGCCTGAGCTAAGAGTCGCCATTCAGGAGCACTGCCCCGACGCGGTCGTTAAGTACGAGAACGATGCCAACGCCGCTGCCATGGGCGAGGCCTGGCTCGGCTCTGCCAAGGGCGTACAGAACGTGGTGATGGTCACCATCGGTACCGGCGTGGGCGGCGGCGTTATCGTTAACGGCGACGTGGTATCAGGCGTTGTGGGCGCCGGCGGCGAGATTGGCCACATGTGCCTGAACCCGGCTGAGGAACGCACCTGCGGCTGCGGCGGCCATGGCCATCTGGAGCAGTATTCCAGCGCCACCGGCGTGGTGAGCAACTACCTTGCCGAGTGCAAGAAGGCAGGCGTCGAGCCCATCGAGCTCACCGGTCCCTCCGATTCCAAGGACGTGTTCCAGGCCTGCCGCGAGGGCGACAAGCTCGCGCTTGCCGCGGCCGATACCATGGCCGACTATCTCGGTCGCGCCCTGGCGCTTATTGCCAACGTGGTCGATCCCGAGATGTTCCTCATCGGCGGCGGCGCGTCCGCTTCGGCCGATGTCTACCTCGACAAGGTCCGCGAGCACTTTAAGCAGTACGCGCTTTCTGCCTCGCGCGAGACGCCCATTAAGGTCGCTTCGCTCGGAAACGACGCCGGCATCATCGGTGCCGCCTACGTAGCCCTGCGCGCTGCCGGTAAATAGCTGGTGCAAGGGGGTCAGGTTACTTTGCACCAACATGGTGCAAAAGGGACAGCCTTGGCCCCCATGCCTGCCCCAAAATATGCCGTGGCCCTTCCGTCTGCGAATGCTCGGCATCGGCGTGCTACCATAGCTACGTCCAAGTACACATATCAAGTGGAGGATATCCATGGCAAACGTTCTTGTCTTTGGTCACCAGAACCCCGATAACGACGCCATCATGAGCGCCGTCGTCCTGTCCCAGCTGCTCAACCAGGTTGAGTATGCCGGCAACACCTACGAGGCTTGCGCTCTGGGCCAGCTTCCGGCCGAGTCCGCCAAGCTGCTTGCCGACGCCGGCATCGCCGAGCCCCGCGTGATCGAGTCCGTCGAGGCCGGTCAGCTCGTCGTCCTCACCGACCACAACGAGTCCGCCCAGTCCGTTGCCGGCCTTAAGGACGCCACGGTCTTTGGTGTCGTCGATCATCACCGCATCGGCGATTTCGAGACTGCCGGCCCGCTGCACTACATCTGCCTGCCCTGGGGCTCCAGCTGCACCATCGTCACCAAGCTCGCCGGCGTGCTCGGCGTTGAGCTTTCCGACGTCCAGGCTAAGCTGCTGCTCTCGGCCATGATGACCGACACGCTCATGCTCAAGAGCCCCACCACCACCGATGTCGACCGCGCCGTCGCCGCCAAGCTCGGCGAGCAGGTGGGCGTCGACCCGGTCAAGTTTGGCATGGAGGTCTTCCTCACCCGTCCGTCCGGCTCCTTCACTGCAGCCGAGATGGTCGGTAACGACATCAAGATGTTCGAGCCCGCTGGCAAGAAGCTGCTCATCGGCCAGTACGAGACTGTCGACAAGAGCCGCGCTCTCGGCATGATCGACGAGATCCGTGAGGCCATGCGCGCCTACGCCGCCGAGAAGGGTGCCGATGGCATCGTCCTGTGCATCACTGACATCATGGAGGAGGGCTCGCAGGTCCTGCTCGAGGGCGAGACCGAGGCTGCTCAGAAGGGCTTGAGCATTGCCGACGAGCACGGCGGCGTCTGGATGCCGGGCGTCCTCTCCCGTAAGAAGCAGGTCGCTGCCCCCATCATGGCCGCCTGCTAGGTTTAGTTGACCGAACGCCACGACCGGATCGCGGACGCCCCGCGCTCCGGTCGTTTTTTGTGCACGGCGCCGCGTCGTCTCTTGGGCAGGCGCGCCCGTGCCGTTGAGCAAATAATGTTCAACCTGTGGTTCCGCTTTTCGGCCATGCCTGCGTGCTTGTCGTGCAGGGTAGGCTAGATGCAGGCGTAATACGTTAGAGCGCGGCGCCGCCACTTGGGCGGGCCGTGCTTTTTTAAGACGGGAGCTTTCCCGAGAAAGGAGCCGCCCATGGCAGCACCCGAGCAGCTGTTCAACGTTCGTGAACGCAAGCGCTTTGAACGTCACGACATTTGGGAGCGCATCGCCGAGAACGGCACGATTTCCGCCGCGGTCATGGTGATTGCCGCCATCGCCGCCGTCATTTGCGCCAATACCGATGCCTACGAGGCCATCCATCACTTTTTGGAGACCCCGCTGTATGTGGGCCTGGGCAACCTTACGGCCGGTCTCACCGTTGAGCTTTTCGTCAACGACTTCCTCATGGCGATTTTCTTTTTGTTGGTGGGCATTGAGCTTAAGTACGAGATGACGGTCGGCGAGCTCAAGAATCCGCGCCAGGCCATGCTTCCCATGCTGGCAGCCGTGGGCGGCGTCGTCGTTCCCGCCTGCATCTACCTCATTTTTAACCATGCCGGCGCCCGCAACGGTTGGGCCATCCCCATGGCAACCGATATTGCCTTTGCGCTGGGCGTGCTGTCGCTTTTGGGCAATCGCGTGCCCAACGGCGTGCGCGTGTTCTTCTCGACGCTCGCCATCGCCGACGACCTCATCTCCATCGCCGCCATCGCCATCTTCTACGGTCAGAGCCCCAATCCGTTTTGGTTGGGCGCCGCCGCGCTTGTGACCTGCGCGCTCGTGTGGCTCAACAAGACGCAGCATTACCGCCTTGCCCCGTACTCGGTGCTGGGCCTGCTGCTGTGGTTCTGCATGTTCAAGAGCGGCGTGCACGCTACGCTTGCCGGCGTCATCCTGGCCTTCACCATTCCGGCCAAGTGCGGCGTCAAGCTCGATAGCCTCACCGATTGGTTGGGCGAGTGCCTGCCGCTGCTCGATGACCGCTACGACGACGAGGCACACATCCTGGGCCAGCATGACTTTACCGTCTCGACCACCAAGGTCGAGCGCGTCATGCACCGCGTGACCCCGCCGCTTATCCGCATGGAGCGTCTGATCTCCACGCCGGTCAACTTTGTGATCCTGCCGATCTTTGCGTTCGTGAACGCGCAGGTTCGCCTAGTGGGCGTGGACATGAGCACGCTGCTCACCGACCCGGTGACGCTCGGCGTGTACTTTGGCATGCTGCTGGGCAAGCCGATCGGCATCTTTGGTATGACGTTTGCCCTGGTTAAGCTTAAGGCCTGCGAGCTGCCGCACAATGTCAACTGGCATATGATTGCCGGCGTGGGCATTCTGGGCGGTATCGGCTTTACCATGTCGATTCTCATCAGCGGCCTTGCCTTCCCGACGGCCCAGTTTGAGGTCCTGGCTGCCAAGGCCGCCATCCTTGCCGGTTCGGTCACCGCTGCCGTGCTCGGTATGATCTACATGAGCGTGGTCTGCAAGCATCCCTCGCCCAAGGACGAGTAAGAGCGCGAAAACCGGCTCCAGAACCGATTCGGGCGCGTTCAAAATGCGGATTCGGGCGGTGCTTGCCGCCTGCCAGACGCGCCAGTGGTCAAAAAACGCCGTTTGTGAGTACTGTCACAAACGGCGTATCATTTTAGGTGCGGAAAATAATGAACAAAGTTATAAGAACTGTACGTTAATGAGTGACCATCGACTTCCAATTTGGCGCTAGCTGACGGTGATTAGGAAGTTTCAAGTCGAGTTTTGCCGATTTCGACCAAGAATCGCTGCTACTAAAAAGGTAACAGTACTCATATTTGCCCTTTTTTGGCCACAAGCCCTAAAACAAGCCTCGCCAAGGTCGGGAAGCGGGCCAAATCGCCGGCCTCGAGGCTTATTCCACGGTGCCGTAGACGGCGCCCCAGCCGTGGGCGGCCAAGGCGGAGTTGAGCTGGTCGCAAAGTGACTGGCGGTCGTAATAGCCGGGCGGCAGCAAGTTGACGATTTCCATGAGATCGGGCGCCAGGTCCAAGATTTCGGCCTGTACGATCAGATCCAGGCGGTCGATGGCGTGGCGGTCGTAAAACAGTCCGTCGACCAGGCGCTGCAGGTCGCCGAATTCCTCGGCCTGAAACGATCCGTACTCCATAGTGCCTCCTTGGGCGCCCCACGCCGGCATGCGCGGCGATTCGTAATTCATTGCGATGAACTTAATCTATCACGGCTTCATAACGTTGCGGCGGTGGCGGTCTATACTTAGACGAACTGCAACGTACCGCTTCGCGAAAGGTCGCACCCATGCAGACGATCTACCAGAAGATGGAAACCACCGAACTCGATGCCGCCATCGAGGCGCTCAAAGCCGAGGTCGCCGAGGTCAAGGCCAAGGGCCTGGCGCTCGACATGGCCCGCGGCAAGCCGTCGCCCTCCCAGGTGGACATCTCGCGCCCCATGCTCGATATCCTTAACGCCGACGCCGATCTGCACGACGGCAACGTCGACTGCTCCAACTACGGCTGCTTTGAGGGCATTCCCTCGGCTCGCAAGCTGGCAGGGGAGTTTTTGGGTTGCCCCGCCGAGCAGACGCTTGTGCTGGGTTCATCGAGCCTTTTGATTGAGCATGACATCGCCGGCATGTTCTGGCGCTGTGGCTCGTGCGGCAGTGAGCCCTGGGACGCCTACGAGGCCGCGCATGACGGCAAGAAGGTCAAGTTCCTGTGCCCCGTTCCCGGCTACGATCGCCACTTTGGCATCACCGCCGATCTGGGTATCGAGAACGTCCCCGTCGCGATGACTGACAACGGCCCCGACATGGACGAGGTCGAGCGCCTGGTTGCCGTCGACGACTCCATCAAGGGCATCTGGTGCGTTCCCAAGTATTCCAACCCCACGGGCATCACCTTTAGCGAGGACACCGTGCGTCGCCTGGTCGAGATGCCCACGGCCGCGCCCGATTTCCGCATCTTCTGGGACAACGCCTACTGCGTGCATGACCTGTACGACGAGACCGACGAACTCGCCAACATCTTTGACCTCGCTCGCGCGGCGGGCACCGAGGACCGTGTGGTGGCCTTTGCCTCGACGTCCAAGATCACCTTCCCGGGCGCCGGCATCGGCTTTATCGGTGCGAGCCCCGCGGTTATCGCCGAGTTCTCCAAGCGCCTGAAGGCCGGCCTCATCAGCGCCGACAAGCTCAACCAGCTGCGTCACGTGCGCTTCCTTCCCACCATCGAGGCGGTTGAGGAGCACATGAAAAAGCATGCCGAGTTCCTGCGCCCGCGCTTTGAGGCCGTTGAGCGCAAACTCACCGAGGGCTTGGGTAACACGGGTTGCGCCACCTGGACGCATCCCCGTGGCGGCTACTTTGTGAGCTTCGATGGTCCCGAGGGCTCGGCCCAAAAGGTCGCCGCGCTTTGCGCCGACCTGGGCGTCAAGCTCACGCCGGCCGGTGCCACCTGGCCCTATGGCAAGGACCCGCGCGACACCAACATCCGCATCGCGCCGAGCTATCCCACGGTCGAGGACCTGGAGGCCGCGCTCGATGTGCTGGTGCTGGCCGTTAAGCTTGTCGCTGCCGAGCTTGCTCGTGCCGAGCGCGCCTAACGCGCGGCTTTCCGTACTATCCGCACTTTCGATACGTAAAGGAGCGTATACATGGATTTGGGTATTTCCACCAACCCCACGCCAGAGCTCTACACCATTAAGGTGACCGGTGAGATCGATATCTCTAACGCCGATAGCCTGCGCAATGCCATCGACCTGGCGCTCGAGCAGCCAACTGAGGCCGTTGAGCTCGATTTTGCCCAGGTGAGCTACATCGATTCGACGGGCATTGGCGTGCTCGTGGGCGCCGCGCACCACGCGGCCGACCACGGCAAGCGCTTTAGCTGCACCAATGTGCAGCCCCCGGTGATGCGCGTGGTTCAGCTGTTGGGTGTCGACCAGGAGATTTCGATCACCGCTGCATAATCTTTGCCCCCAAAGGGCGTGCCGTTTGGCATATGTTTGTGATGCGCTCGGACGTTTTGGCGTCCGGGCGCTATACTTGACCGAATGAATAGACGAGTTCCGGCCGAATGGCGCGGTGCGGGCTCGACTCACATCGAGCCTTGGAGGTATGTGTGTTTGGTATTGGAGAGGGTGAGCTCGCGATCATCGTGGTCTTCGGCTTTTTGCTGTTTGGCCCGGATAAGCTCCCGCAGATGGGCCGCACGATCGGCCGTGCCATCCGTCAGTTCCGCGAGACGCAGGAAAAGATGACGGCCGTTGTTCAGTCCGAGATTATCGATCCGGTGAGCGAGGCCGCGTCGGCCCCGGTCAAGCCCAAGAAGGCTGCTGCGACCGACGACGATTCCGATGCGGACGAGGATGCCGCCGAGACGGCAGCGCCCGCTAAGAAGGAGACCTTTGCCGAGCGTCGCGCCCGCCTTGCTGCCGAGAAGGCCGCAAGTGAGGGTGCCACCGAGGTCGAAGGTATTGCCGAGGAGGCCGAGGGTGCAGAGCCTGCCGTTGCTGCTGATGCCGTCGAGCCCGAGTCTGCTGCAGAGCCCGAGCCCGAGCCGGCAGAGCCCACGACGGCTGACCTCTACGCCCGTCGTCCCCGCAAGCGCAAGGCCGTCGTCGACCAGCTCGCTCGCGAGCTCGAGGCCGAGGACGACGCTGCTGCCGCCGACGCCCCGAAGGGAGGCGATGAGTAATGCCTATCGGACCTGCGCGTATGCCGCTCTTCGATCACCTGGGAGAGCTTCGTCGCCGCCTGACCATCGTGGTCGTGTCGGTGTTTGCCGCCGCTATCGTGCTGTATTTCGCCACACCCGTGGTGCTCGACATCTTGGAAGACCCCATCCGCTCCTTTGTGCCGGACGGTAAGTTCTACATCACCACCACGCTCGGCGGTTTTGGCCTGCGCTTCTCGCTGGCCATCAAGATGGCCGTGGTCATGTGCACGCCCATGATCATCTGGCAGATCCTGGCATTTTTCCTGCCGGCACTGCGCCCCAACGAGCGCAAGTGGGTTGTGCCCACGGTGCTCGCCTCGACGGTGCTGTTCTTCCTGGGTGCCATCTTCTGCTACTTCATCATCATCCCGGCGGGCTTTGAGTGGCTCATCGGCGAGACCTCGGCTGTCGCTACGGCGCTGCCCGATCTGGAGAACTACGTCAACATGGAGCTGCTCTTTATGATCGGCTTTGGTGTGGCGTTTGAGCTGCCGCTCATCATCTTCTACCTGTCCGTTTTCCACATCGTGTCCTATGCGGCCTTCCGCAGCGCCTGGCGCTACGTGTACGTGGGCCTGCTCGTGGGTTCGGCTGTGATTACGCCCGACGGCTCGCCCGTTACGCTGGGTCTCATGTATGGCGCCCTGCTCTCGCTCTACGAGATTTCGCTCGCCATCGCTCGCGTGGTCATTACCGCGCGCGAGGGCAAGGAGGGCCTGTTCGTGAGCCGTCTGGACCTGTTCTCGGACGACGAGGACGACGAGGAGTAAATCGGTATGCACGAGGTTGGCATTGTCAACGGCATACTCGATACAGTGATTCGCGCGGCGCGTGGGGCGGGGGCCTCGCGCGCCGTTTTGGTAACGCTGCGTATCGGGGATATGACCGAAGTTGTGCGCGAGGCGCTCGGCTTTGCGTGGGAGACGTTTCGCGACGAGGACCCGCTCACGCGCGGCTGCGAGCTTGCCGTGGAGGAAGTCCATCCACAAAGCGAGTGTCTGGACTGCGGTGAGGTCTTTGAGCACGACCGTTTCCATTGCCGTTGTCCCCAATGTGGCGGTGCCAACGTGCGTCTGCTGCATGGCCGCGAACTCGACATCGCAAGTATCGAGATCGAGACCCCCGACGATTAGCACGCTCGCCATCTAGCGATGGGGTATAAAAGGGCCAAAGTAAGGAGCGCTAAGTATGGCCGAGAAAACGATTGATATCGCGTCGCCGATTCTGTCGCGCAACGAGCGCCTGGCAGATCAGCTGCGTCAGCGGTTTGAGCAGACGAACACCTACGTGATCAATGTGCTGTCGAGCCCTGGCTCGGGTAAGACCACCACGATTCTGGGCACCAACGAGCGCCTGCGTGACAAAGCCAGCCTGCGCTGTGCCGTTATCGAGGGCGATATCGCCTCGGACGTCGACGCCATCACCATGAAGGAAGCCGGCATGCCCGCCATCCAGATCAACACGGGCGGCCTGTGCCACCTCGAGGGCAACATGATCATGGAGGCCGTCGACGCCTTCGACCAGGCCGTCGGTCTGGAGAACATCGACGTCATCTTTATCGAAAATGTGGGTAACCTGGTCTGCCCGGTCGACTTTGACCTGGGCGAGAACCTGTCCATCATGATCCTCTCGGTGCCCGAGGGCGACGACAAGCCCATCAAGTACCCGGGCATCTTCCAGCACGCCGGCGCGCAGCTGCTCAATAAGGTCGACGTGGCCCCGGCTTTCGATTTTGACATGGATAGGTATACTAAGACACTCGATGACCTCAATCCGCAGGCGCCGCGGTTTGCCGTGAGCGCGCGCAAGGGCGAGGGCATGGATGCCTGGTGCGATTGGCTCATCGGGCAGATTGAGCAAGCAAGGGCGTAAGTCGGCCGCCAAGAGGGCGGGCGCAGCCGCAGACACACGAGATAGGAGCCTCTTTTGAAGCTCATCATCGCTGAGAAAAACGACGCCGCGCGTCAGATCGCCGAGCGTCTGTCCACGGGCAAGCCCAAAAAGGACAAGGTGTACAACACCGCCATCTACCGTTTTGAGTGGAAGGGCGAGGAGTGCGTGACGATCGGCCTTGCCGGTCACATCCTGGCGCCCGATTTTTGCGACAGTGTGCTGTTCGATAAAAAGTTGGGCTGGTATTCGGTCACGGAGGACGGCGAAATGCTGCCGGCCGATATGCCCGATGGCCTGGCCCGCCCGCCGTACGACACCAAGCGCAAGCCGTTCCTTGCCGATGGCATTTCCATCAAGGGCTGGAAGCTCGAGAGCCTGCCCTATCTCACCTGGGCGCCCGTCATTAAGCTTCCGTCCGAGAAAGAGCTCATCCGCTCGCTTAAGAACCTCGCCAAAAAGTCCGACAGCGTCATCATCGCCACGGACTTCGATCGCGAGGGCGAGCTGATCGGTTCGGACGCCCTCAACAAGGTGCGCGAGGTGGCGCCCGACTTGCCGGTCGCCCGCGCCCAGTATTCTTCGTTTACCAAGGCCGAGATCACGCAGGCCTTCGATAACCTTGTCTCGCTCGACCAGAACCTGGCCGACGCCGGCGAGAGCCGTCAGCACATCGACCTCATTTGGGGTGCGGTGCTCACGCGCTACCTGACGCTCGCCAAGTTTGGCGGCTTTGGCAACGTGCGTTCCGCCGGCCGCGTGCAGACGCCGACGCTTGCCCTGGTGGTCGAGCGCGAGCGCGAGCGCATGGCGTTTGTGCCCGAGGACTATTGGCAGATTCGCGGCATGGGCGCCGCGCAAGGCGCTGCCGAGGACGATCGCTTTAAGATCGCGCACAAGACGGCGCGCTTTACCGACAAGGATGCTGCTGAGACGGCGTACGGTCACGTTGACGGCGCTACGACGGCAACCGTCGCCGCGGTGACCAAGCGCTCGCGTAAGCAGCAGCCGCCCACGCCGTTTGCGACGACCTCGCTGCAGGCTGCCGCCGCGGCCGAGGGCATCTCGCCTGCGCGTACGATGCGCATCGCCGAGTCCCTCTACATGGCGGGCCTCATCAGCTATCCGCGTGTCGACAACACCGTGTACCCCGCGACGCTCGATCTGGGCGCCGTGGTGAGCGACCTGGCAAAGATTAACCCGGCGCTGGCGCCCGTGTGCAAAAAGGTGCTCGCCGGTCCCATGAAGCCCACGCGCGGCAAGGTCGAGACCACCGACCACCCGCCTATCTATCCCACGGGCGAGGGCGATCCGTCCACGCTCGATGGCGGCCAGCGCAAGCTCTACGATCTCATCGCCCGCCGCTTCCTGGCGACGCTTATGGGTCCTGCGACCATCGAGAACACCAAGCTCGAGCTCGACGTCAACGGCGAGCCGTTCGTGGCCTCGGGCGACGTGCTCGTGACCCCGGGCTTCCGCGAGGCGTACCCGTACGGCCTTAAGCGCGACGAGCAGATGCCGCCGCTGGAACAGGGCGATACGGTCGACGTGTTCGACATTAAGCTCGAGGCCAAGCAGACCGAGCCACCCGCGCGCTACAGCCAGGGCAAGCTCGTGCAGGAGATGGAAAAGCGCGGCCTGGGCACCAAGTCCACGCGCGCGAGCATCATCGAGCGCCTGTACGCCGTGCGCTACCTCAAAAACGATCCCGTTGAGCCGAGCCAGCTGGGCATCGCCATCATCGACGCGCTGACGCAGTTTGCCCCGCGCATCACGAGCCCCGATATGACCAGCGAGCTCGACGGCGACATGACTCGCGTCGAGCGCGGCGAGGACACCGAAGAGCATGTCGTGACGCACTCGCGTGCGCTGCTGGCCGGCGTGCTCGACGAGCTGCTCAAGCATACGCAGGAGCTCGGCGACGCCATCAGCGACGCCGTTACGGCCGATGCGCGCGTGGGCGCCTGCCCCAAGTGCGGCAAGGACCTGGTTATGAAGACGAGCGCCAAGACCCGCGGCAGCTTTATCGGTTGCATGGGCTGGCCCGACTGCGACGTGACCTATCCGGTGCCGAGCGGCGTCAAGGTGAGCCCGCTCGAGGGCGAGGCCGCCGTGTGCCCCGAGTGTGGCGCGCCGCGCATCAAGTGCCAGCCGTTCCGCCAGAAGGCCTTTGAGATTTGCGTGAACCCCACGTGCCCCACCAACTACGAGCCCGACCTTAAAGTGGGCGAGTGCAAGGTGTGCGCCGAGGCTGGACGCCATGGCGACCTGATTGCGCACAAGAGCGAGAAGAGCGGCAAGCGCTTTATCCGCTGCACCAACTACGATGACTGCGGCGTGAGCTATCCGCTGCCGGCGCGTGGCAAGCTCGAGGCGACGGGCGAGACCTGTCCCGAGTGCGGCGCCCCCATCGTGGTGGTTAACACGGCGCGCGGTCCGTGGCGTATCTGCGTCAACATGGACTGCCCGACCAAGGAGAAGAAGCCCGCCCGCGGCCGCAAGACTACGACCAAGACGAGCGCGGCGAAGAAGACCACGGCAGCCAAGAAGACGACGGCTAAGAAAGCCACTGCCGCCAAGAAGACGACCGCGAAGAAGTCGACTGCCAAGAAAGCAGCCGCCGACAAGTAACGGTGCAGTCGAAACAGTGCCCAAAAAAACGAGCGAGGGTCCCATGATCCTCGCTCGTTTTTTTGACCGGCAGTTAGGGACGTTCCTTTTCTGCCGGCAGTTGAGGAACGTCCCTAACTGCCGGCTCGGGAACGACAAAGCGCTAGTTCACCTCGACAGGCTTGGCGCCGGGATAGCGCTCCTCAAAGTCTAGGCGGTACTTATTGTCATTGGTGCCCGCCACGTTGTCGCGCGACAGCGGCGCCACGATCTCATTCTTGTGGTCTGCAGGCTTGGCGTATTTCAGGCTGATCTCCCAGGCATCACAGATTGCGTCAATGCGGTGATCCAGGTCGTCGTACAGGGCGATGATGTCCTTCCAGGAGCTGTAGTTCTTGGAGCTCGTCGGGACGTCCAGGTCCTCGACGATGTCGTAATACTGCTCGATGGTGTCCTCCGTGCGCTCGGCGACGTCGGCGAGATTTTGACGGGTGGTTCGATCCTCTTCCAGATAGCTGCCGTTGAAGTTCTGCGCGCAGCCACGGACCTGGCTGTCGAGATCTTCGAGCAGGTCGTAGTATTCGCTCAGTCGGCGGTAGAGGTTCTGCTCAGAGAGCGTTGCTTCGCCGCCATCCTCGTCGTCATCGTCATCATCGTCGTACAGGCTGTTGGGATCGCCGAGAGGCTTTAGGTCATCGTCGTCGACGTCATGGTGCAGCTTAGCTACCTCGGCAGTCGTCTGCGTGGCGGCGTTGTCGAACGGTCTGATTGCAAAGAAGATGACCAGGGCGATGATGATCGCCACCAGCACAACGATAACGGCGATAAGCGGCCCGGTGCCGCTCTTTTTGGGAGCGGGGGTCTGTGGCGAAGCGGGCGCGTATGCGGGAGCCGGCTGCTGTTGGGGCGAGCCGCTCGCGACGGGTATGCGCTGCGTGGTCTCGACGGCCTCGGTCCTTGCGGCGGGGTCGGGGCTATAGGCGAGGGAGTCGTCCGCCTTGGCTTGCGGCGTATCAAGGGAGCCGGTCTGCTCAAAAGCGGGCTGGCTATCGCTCGCGGCTGTTTGCTCAACGGGTGCACCGCACGAGGTGCAGAACTTGGCATCATCTGCAAGAAGCTTGCCGCACGAGGCGCAATACCGAGACATTGCCACTCCTTTCGCCACATTTCAATGCAATACGACGATTATACCCAGCATCCAAAATTCCCCATCATACGTTGCGGTGAAATAGGGACTGTTTGGCGGTCTCAGAGCTTCAATCAGCCCCTATTTCACCGCAACTTTGGAAAGGCACCTTTAGCCATTGGGGACGCGCCGAGCACTGGGGTATCATGGCTTGGTTGCTATAACTCGCATTTACGCGCCTTGTAGGAAGGGGCTGCGCCCATGGCTTTTGAGCCTGCTCAACATAGCTTTATCACGCTCGAGGGCGTCGACGGTGCCGGCAAGTCCACGCAGGCGCGCCTGCTTGCCCGCGCGCTCGAACTCGCTGGCTACCAGGTTGTGAGCCTGCGCGAGCCGGGTGGCACCGCCATCAGCGAAAAGATCCGCGCTCTGCTGCTCGACCCCGCCAACACGGCGATGGGAGACACCTGCGAGTTGCTGCTCTACGAGGCGGCGCGCGCCCAGTTGGTGCACGAGGTCATAGTCCCCGCCCTTGCGGCCGGCAAGGTGGTCCTGTGCGATCGCTTCTACGATTCCACGACCTGCTATCAGGCATTTGCCGATGGCCTCGACCGCCAGATGGTGCGCGACGCTAACAACCTGGCCGTCGCGGGAACGCACCCGGCGCTCACGCTCGTCTACCACATCACGCCCGAGCAGGCGGCGCTACGCATGGCAGCCCGTGG
>CAUAGV010000013.1 GCA_958428675.1 uncultured Collinsella sp. | reverse complement strand
GTCGTAGAAATAGAATCGGACGATACTTCGACAGGTCCGCCAAAAGTACGGGCAGCTGCGGCTCCACCGGCAAGCGGAGTCGTCATCTGGGCTTTTGTGCGTCGCGGTGCCGAAACGGGAAGTTCAAAGGCAAAGCCCATCGCAAGAAAAAACCACGTAAGCGTATAGGTTGCAACCAGAGCGGCAACAAGGCCGCCCATCACGGCGCGTTGGGAAAATACGCTACATGCAGCCACAACCAGCACCGGAACCTCGCAGGCAGAAAGCGCAAGCACACCCTGCAGGAACCCCGAGCGCCGATTGCGCGCAAGTGCCCCCGTGGCAACGCCGGCTATGCCTGGCAGCGCCAACGCCAGTGCGGCAATAATACCCGGTAGCGACCCAGACCACACGAGCGATCCCAAAGTCGCCGTCACGCGGGCGCCCGACGCCAGCAACGCGGCCGAAACCACGACCACAGCCCAAACCACGCTGCAAACGACCGCCGCACCGATCATCGCCGCGCGACGAACCGCGCGGCCAGACGCATCCATGGGGCACGGCGTGAGCGGCTCGCCGCGGAGCGAACGACCGACATTTTGCGCATAGTGGTCACAAAACGCCGAGAGCGCCGCCTCGACCGCCGCCGGCTCGGGACGATCTTTTTGATGGCTGGACAGACAGGCCATCACCACGTCGAACAGCTGGGCATCGACAAACGCCAGCGCATCGCGTAGCTCTTCGGAATCCGGCTCAAGCCCTAGCTGCTGGGCCTGCTCGGCCGCGGCGAGCGCCACATCGGGCTCACGACGAAGCAGTTGAGTCAAATCACAACCGGGCGCATGGGCACCAATGGGATAGTCGGGCCGTGTGTCCATTTTGAGACGGTAGGGGCTCGCGATGTCGCGCGTCCTTTTGCGCGAACCCGAGGCGCCCGAAGTGCTCGGCGCGGCTTCGTATGGCGCGACGCCGGCAATGAGCTCGTAAACCGTGCTTGCCGCGGCATAGACGTCGATCGCCGGCGACATACGCAAAGCGCGCAGGTCGGGAATATCGTCGGTGAGCATCTCGGGCGGGGCATAGGCAACCGTCGCGCGACGCAGCGTGGCATAACGCTCCGTAAACGACGCCTTGCCGCCGGTACCGGCCACGGCCGACGCAGGCTCGAGCGCCAGCGACGAGCCAAAGTCGATCAGGCACAGGTCAAAGGTGCCCTCGGCAAGCTGCCGGTCAAGCGGCAGACGCGCCGTGCGCACCATAATATTGGCGGGCGAGATATCGCGATGGACAAAGCCCTCACCCACCAGACTCATACGGCAGAGCAGATCGAACAGGTCGCGACCCAGACGCGCCGCCACAAGCGGCGAAAGGCGTCCGGCATCGTCCACGGCGAGTCGTGAACGCAAGCGGGCAAGCGTCTCGCCCTCGACCCATTCCATGACAATTGCAGGCACACCGTCAACCTCGCCCCAGCCATAGAGGCGGGGAAAGCCCTTGAGGCCCGAAAGGGCGCGGTGGCATTCATATTCCTCGCGAAACGCCGCCTTGAACTTGGCGACCAGCGCCTCATGAGCGGTATCGTCGTCAAACTCATCGCGCGCCGGCAAGATGAGCTGCTTGAGTGCCACGGCCTCGCCTTGGGCGTTGACAGCACGCGTCACGCGGCCGATACCGCCACGGCGCATGGTGGCATCGTCGGCAAACAGCATCGTAAAACGACGCAGATAGGCAGGCAGTTCGTCCTGACCGAGCGCAATGGCCGGCTCAAACCCGTCGACACGCGCCAGGCGCAGGCCGACCATGGGATCGCGACCGAGCGATTGTGGTGTGGTGGATGCAAGATCGGTCATCATAGGGCAAGCGCCGCCACGTTATTGTTGAAGTTACCGAGTGCGACGTCATCATCGCCGTAATGGCCGACCCATTGGCATAGGTTGGTATAACAGCCCCACAGATTGGCATACTGCTGATACCACTTTGACCGGGGCGAGAATGTCTGACGACCGAACTCGGCTCGAATGACAAACATCTCCCCGACCAGGCTGTCGCACGGTCTGGGATCTCCCGTAGAGTTATAGGTCGAGACCACGTCATTGGCACGAGAAACATAGCCGTCGAGCATGTTGTACTTGGTCACAAGCCAACTGTGAATGCTCTCTTCCTCAGCAGCGGAAAGGCCACCGGAGTTTGCATCGTTGTCAGTGTTGCCGCCCGTCGAGCCGCCGTTTCCAGACCCTCCGGTAGAAGAGCCCGACCCAGAGCCGCCGCCCGAACTCGATGAATCCGAGCCGGAGCCAGAAGTATCCGAGCTACCGGGCTTTCCGGACTGCTGGGCGTCCTGCTCCTTCTGCTGCTCGACCTTATTCACCGTTGCCGCCACGCTATTGTTGGACAACCGATCGATGATCTTGGTGTTGGTGAGCACGATGGTTTTGCCGTTGGCAAGCGTGACTTCGTTGTCCGGGGCCTCGGCACCGTCCGCATCGTCGGTGCCAAACACAATATGCGCGACCACGCTTGCCCAAGCATATCCAGTCGTGGTACCCAGGTCACTTTTGACCTCATGCCCCACGCGCGGTTCGCGTGCGGCATGCGCCTGCATCATGGACGGCACGGTCATGCCATAGGCCGAAACGCCAGCTATGACCAGCACCAGCGAGCACGATAGCAGTGCGTACGCCCGCGGCGCCAGGCCTAGCCGGCGTCGCATGCGCACCGCGGCGCCGCGCTTTGTCTGAGTGCCACCGGGCCGCATGCGTTCTCCTCCAACAAAAACACGCCGCTCAGAAGCGGCGCATTCATTCAAATCCATATTTGAGTGTATCAGCGAACCCAAAAGGTTGCGCAACGAATGGGCAAATTAAGGATGCGAGCGAAAGCATCCATGCGATAAGCGGATACGAAGCATCTTTGTTGCACAACAAACTCACAGTCGCACGGGGAAATTATGGCTACCCCGTGCGTCGCGAGGAGAACATACGGCAGGGGCAGGCTCGCCACCTAAATCGCGCGACGGGCCTCGATGGCGCGGCCAAGCGTAAGCTCGTCGGCATACTCCAGGTCGCCGCCCACGGGCAGGCCGCTCGCCAGACGCGATACCTCGACGCCCAGCGGCTTGATAGTGCGGGCCAGATAGCTCGCCGTGGTCTCGCCCTCAATATTGGGGTTGGTGGCGATGATGACCTCGTGGATGTCCTCGTGGCCCAAGCGTGCCAGCAGCTCGCGAATGTGCAGCTGCTCGGGGCCAATCTTGTCCATGGGACTGATCACGCCGCCCAATACGTGGTAGAGACCGTGGTAGCTGCCCGTGCGCTCGATCGCCTGGACATCGCGCGGCTCGCCCACCACGCAAATGCGAGTGGTGTCGCGCATCGAATCCTGACAGATGGAGCACTCGTCGGCCGTGGCGTAGTTAAAGCAACGGCTGCAAAAGTGGACCTCCTGCTTGACCTCCAGGATGGCCTCGGCCAGGCGGCGCGCCTCCTCGGCGTCAGCCTCCAACAGGTAATAGGCGATGCGCTGAGCTGACTTGGGACCAATGCCCGGCAGGCGGCCCAGCTCATCGAGCAGTTTTTGCAGACTGTGATTCGCACTCATATATATGCGTGTCTTAGAACGGCATGCCCGGGATGTTGAGGCCGCCGGTGATGGCGCCCATCTGCTTGTTGGCGAGCTCGTTGACGCCGCGGACGGCCTCGTTGACGGCAGCCATGATCATGTCCTGCAGCATATCGACGTCCTCGGGATCGAGGGCATCGGGGTCGATGGTAAGGTTGACGAGCTCCATCTCGCCGTTAACGGTCACCTTGACCATACCGCCGCCGGCAGAGGCGTCGACGGTCTGGGACTTGAGGTTCTCCTGCGCGGCGGCAAGCTGCTCCTGCATCTTGCGGGCCTGCTTCATCATCTGCTGCATGTTCATACCGGCCATGATGGCTCCTTTACGTGCGGCCGCGCGCCGAGCTGCAAGGGCAGCCGGAGCACGGCGGGACTTTCAAACTCAAAAATCGTACCACGGCGCGAAGCCAGAGAGCGGGGCGGACACGCTACCTCAGTCGATATACATGTCCTGGAGTGCAAACCGCACCCAAAGATTATGCGAAGTTGAATAATTCGCATCTGCATAATATTGAAAGCTAAATCTTGTAGAGCCGGAATCCGACATTTTCTGCATCCAGCTAGATAACAAAATGCCGAACCGCTGCTCGAGGCGGCGCTCATGATGGCAGGGTATAATTTGATTGTCACAGACAGCAATTTGGAGGTGCCCCCATGAATGCCCCCGACGCGCTCCAAAACATCCGCTCAAAACACCCCGTTGCATATGTGGTTCTCTATCTCTTTGTCGGCTGGGCATTACTGGTTGTCATCACCCATGCTATAGCCTTTGGAGCAGAACTGCTGATAACCAGCTCGGACCAGCCCACCGTCAAATGGGAAGCGACCGATGAGTGCACCGATGGAACCCGAACCATTTACTACAACAGCCCGTCCCTCTACCAAGAGTTCAAGGTCAAGATAAAGGACTCCAAGATTGTCGGTGCCGAACCAGGCGCTTTCTTGACAATCGGAGCAACCCTCGACGCCGAGCAAGTCGAGTACACGGACAGCCGCGCGACGTATCGTGTCGACCTCAGCACCCTAGGCCGACCGTCACGCATCTGCCTGCTCGAATGCGAGACACGCGGCACCACGCTACACATGTCCGAAATTCAAATGCGCCCGAATAAAGAGCCCCTAAAGGGCTAGGGGTCCTAAGCCCAGCAAGCGATTCTCAACAGTAAAACGACAGCCCACCGGTTGTTTCTTTCCAGCGTTTGCAAATCAGCGCATGGTTAGATGAAACAAACTGCATGATATCGCGTAAATCCCGAGCAGGAATATCGCCCTTGTTATGGGCCAGCTTGCATCCGCCGGAGCGGGTAAGCCATATCTTGGTCGCCTCGGCGGTGGGGCGCTTGACCGCGATATGAACATGGACGGGCTCGCCGTTCTCCCCTGTCCAGAAAAAGATGATGTACGGCCCGAGTCGGAAAAGACTAGGCATAGACCCGTCCGCCTTCGTAAGCAAAACGCAAAATGAGCGGGGCGTTGTTGCGTACAAAATCATCGAGTTCTTTGAGGTCTGCTTCGCTAAAGCCCTCGTGCGACACCCAATTGAATGCCGGCAAGATGCACTCCGCCGTGTCAAAACCCCAATCGCGTGGGCGCTCCACAACGACCTTCACCGTATTGTCCTCACGGACTTCGGAATACGAAACTTGCGTATCGTCCTCAAGGCGGACATATTCCCACATCATAAGCTCGCTCCGTTCAAAGACGTCTCTTCTTGAGCAGTATACCCGCCTGTACAGCTACTCCACCGGCTTGAAGATGGTGGCCTGACCGAAGACGCTGCGGATGAGGGCTTTGGCCTCGTCCTCGGTCTGCGGGATGCTTGGGGCTGCGCCCTGATGGCCGAAGGGACTGCCCGCGCCGGGGTTGGACTCCCAGGGAGCTGCAGGAGCGTCCTCCTCTTTGGGGGCAGTTGCAGCGGGCTTGGGCGCGGGCGTCGCACCCGGCACGTCGAACGGAGGCAGATCGTCCCCGCTCGCATCGCCTGCAAAGCCGCCGACCATGGCGTCATCGTAGGGCACCTGCTCGGATTCCCACGGTGCAGACTGCGCAGACGGCTGAGCCTTGGGAGCGGACGCGCGCTCGAGCGCTCGGGGTGCGGGCTCGGTCGGGAGCTTGCCCGTGGCAGGAGCGCCAGCGGGGTTGTCGGAGCGCAGCCAGGGGGCTTTGCCCAGGTCGGATGACTTGGGCGCAGGCGCGGCGGCGGGCTTGGGCGCGGGGACCGGAGCAGCCTGTTTGGGCGCAGCGGGTTCAGGCGCCGACGGGGTCGGTGCCGCCACCGGTGCCGCTTTTGGCTGCGTCGCGCTGACGTTCGAGGATGCAGGGGCCGCCGAGGACACGGGTTGCGGGTCCGCAGATGCCGCAGCCCGTGCAGATGGAGAATGCTCCTCATGTTGAGGAGCCGGCGTGCCACCTCCATCCAGGACGTAGTCGACGGTGCGACGACCGAAGACCGCACTGACTGTCGGCAGGACCACCGACTGCGTGTCGGCGCGTCCGAGCATCTTGATGGCAAAGGTCGAGCCCGCGGGGAACGAGACCGTGAGCTTGGAGCCGTCGTCTGCTGTGGCGCGGGCATTGAGCAAAAGCCCTGCGTAGGAGGCCTGACGAGCCTTGACGTGTTCGACGACCTCGGCCCATTTGCGCTGGAGCTCACCGGCATCCTCGACCGCGGGGGTCTCGGCGGCACCAGCGGTAGCAACCTGGGCGGCGGTGTTGGGCTGGGGCTTAGGTGCCGGAGCGGTGGCAGGCGCGGGGGCTGCAACGGGCTGAGGCGTCGGAGCCGGCGCAGACTGAGGTGCAGACGCTGCAGGCTTGGAAGCCGACACGGACGCAGAACGGGGCGCAGGCTGAGCCGCCGGAGCGGCAGCACCACGGTCCCAAGGCATACCGCCCTGGCGCGCGGACGTATCAGCGGTGGTAGCAAATGCCGCCGGAGTAGCGGCTCGGGCACCCGAGATCAGCGTCGGCTGCTGGGCAGCAGCGGGTACGGATGCTGCAGGCGCGGCGGCCTGAGCAGCAGCCACGCTCGCCGGCACGGCGCCGTTGGCAACCATGGCCTCCAGACGCGCCACGCGCTCGGCCAATGCCTCAATCGTTAAATCAGCCTCGGGACGTGCCAGACGCGTACAGGCAATCTCGAGCACCAGGCGCACGTCGCTCGCGCCCCTCATCTCCAGTGCGGCATCGTCGAGCACCGTCAGCACGCGGGCCAGGCGGTCGGCAGGATGCTCGCCAAAGGCAGCGGCCTCGGCAGCAAGCGTCTCGGCCTGCTCGGAGCCGCCCTCAAACAGCTCGGCACGGGCACCGGCAACGCAGGCAACGTACACGTCACGCACATGCGCCACCAGGTCGCGCGTCAGCTCCAGCAGGTCGTTTCCTTCCTCGACCTGCGCACGGATCAGTCCATAGAGCTCGGCAACATCGCGATCGGCAATGGCGCGGGAAAACTCGCCCAGAATCTGGTCCGAAACCTCGCCTAAAAGCGAGCGGGCGTCGTCCGCATGCACAGAACCGTTGCCAAAGACGCTCAGCTGCTCCAGTGTGGAGAGCGCGTCGCGCATGCCGCCCTTGGCATGGCGCGCCACGATGGCGAGCGCCTCGTCGTCGTAATCGAAGCCCTCCTGCTCGCATACGTATGCCAGGCGATGCTCAATATCCTCGTTGCCGATGCGATGGAAATCGAAACGCTGGCAGCGCGAGAGGATGGTCTCCAGAATCTTTTGCGGGTCGGTGGTGCACAGCACAAAGATCACGTGTGCCGGCGGCTCCTCAAGCGTCTTGAGCAGCGCGTTGAACGCCGCCGTCGTGAGCATGTGGACCTCGTCGATGATATAGATCTTGTACTTGCCGCGCACCGGGGCAAAGTTGACGGAGTTGATGATCTCCTCGCGCACGTTGTCCACGCCGGTACGGCTTGCGGCATCGAGCTCGTAGACATCGGGGTGGTTGCCCTCGGCAATGAGCTCGCACTCCTCGCAAGTACCGTCGGGCATGCAGCCGCTTGCACCCTCGGCGCGCGCCGCCTCGGCATTGCGGCACAGCAGCGCCTTGGCAAGGATGCGCGCCATGGTGGTCTTGCCCGTGCCGCGCGGTCCGCAGAACAGGTAGGCGTGGGACAGGCGTCCCTCGGTGATAGCGTGCTCGAGCGTCGAGACGATATGCTGCTGGCCCACCACGGAGTCGAAGGTGAGCGGGCGATACTTTCGGTACAACGATTCCATGGGTGCTCCCCCGGGTATACTGAGACTTGTTGCCGCGACGGCCATGCGGTCGCACGGCATACTGCATTCATAATAACCCGTACGGCGAGCCCGCCGCGATAGGAGTCCAAAGAGCATGGCAGACGCAGAGAGCAACCTCGTTCCCTCCGAAGCAGCCGACCAGGTCGAGGTCGCGCTCGAGGCGCAGGCAGCAGCCGACGACGGCATCCTGTACCTCAACGAGTATCAGTACGAAAACGACCTCGTCACCGACTTTGCGCGCCTGGTCGCCTCGCCCAGGCGCCGTGGCTCCCTGTACGTCGCCGCCGCGATTGCCGCGCTCATCGGCATCGGCATGCTGGTGGCCGGCGGCAGCTGGATCAAGTTCGGCGTCGTGCTGATCGTGTTCGGCGCCTTTTTGGCCTGGTGGAGCAAGAACCTGCACCACACGCTCGCCCGCGACTTTATCGACGCCGTCGAGGCCGACGAGTCCATGGGTGGCCGCTATCGCCGCGTCGCCGCCAACGAGGACGGCCTGATGGTTTGGGGCAAGAGCGGCAAGTCGCAGTTCTTCCCGTTTGACAAGCTCGACCACGTACTCGACGGCGAGCGCATCTTTGTGGCCATGTTCGCCGACCAGGGCGTGACGATCCCCAAGGACACCTTCGTCCGTGGCGATGCCGAGCAGTTCGGTCCCTTCCTCAAGGCCCGCATCAACAAAAAACTCCGCATCGAGACCAAGAAGAAGAAAATGAAGGCCGAGAAGGCCGCCGCCGAGGCCAAGCAGGGCGACAAGCCCCAGGAGACCAAGGGCAAGCAGCGCAAGCAGAAGAAGAACAAGAAGAAGCACTAAGGCCAAGCCAGACAGGCAGCCTCACATCCCGTTATCCTCGCCATCCGCCCGAGCGTGCTACACTAGCAGCATCTATGCCACCGCGAACGGCTCGGCTCCGCGCCCGCCACTCGCAAACGAACTTTAAACGCACGAGGGTTGGCCATGCCGCTTTTCTCGCAACATACCGCCCGGTTCTCGCCGAACGTTCCTTTGGAGGGCACCAGCTCTCGCGAGCTGCTCAAGCGGTACCAGCCGCTCGAGACACTTGCGACCGGCGGTTTTGGCTCCATCGAGATTTGCCGCGACACGCACCTGCGCCGCCGCGTCGCCATTAAGCGCATCCCCCTTATCAACGGCGCCGGCATGCCCGCCAGCGACATCATGGATGTCCTGCGCGAGGCGCACACTGCCGCCATGCTTCAACATCCCAATATCGTGCAGGTCATCGACTTTACGCATGACACCGCCTATGCCTACCTGGTCATGGAGTATGTCGACGGTATGTCGCTGGCCGAGTTTTTGCATCGCGTGGACGGCCACTCGCTCACCTTTGACGAGGCCGCGGCCATTGCCGATGCCCTGGGCCAGGCGCTCACCTTCGCCCATAGCAATGGCGTACTCCACCTGGACATTAAGCCCGCCAACGTGCTCATCGACCACTCGGGCAATGTAAAGCTCACCGACTTTGGCATGGCGCGACTGTCGTCCGCCGGTGGCTTTGGCGGCTCGCGCGGCGGCACCATCGGCTACATGCCGCCCGAGCAGCTCGATATCGAGACCGGCACGGTCGACGAACGCGCCGATGTCTTTGCCCTTGCCTGCGTTATCTATGAGGGCTTGTGCGGCAGCGCTCCCTTTATGGCGGCCACGCCCGCCGACTCGCTCGACCGCATCATCGGCGGCGCCACCTATCCCAGCGAGCTGATACCACACTTTCCCCCGGGAGCCGAGGCCGCGCTCATGAGCGCGCTCTCCCCCATGCCGCAGGACCGCCCCAACAGCATCGAGGCATTTTGCGACCAACTCCTTGCCGGTCTGGGCAGCGTGCGCGAGGGCCGTCGCAGTCTGGAGCAAATGGTTGGCGAGCTTTCGGATGACGAGCAGGAGCTCGACGATATCGAGCCGTCGTACTACGAGGACGACGCCATCGAGGTCGACCCCGCGCTCGGCTGGGCGGGCACGCGCTGGAGCCATGCGCGCGACTACACCATGCACGCTATCTCGGCGCTAACGTGCGGCGCCTTTAGCTTTTTGCTGATGCAAACGGCCGGGGTCGCGGCGCTTCCCGGCCTGGTCATTGCGGCTATCGCGATCGGAGCGGCGGCTGGCCTGGCCCCCCAGATCGGCTCGGCCATCTCGGCTGTGGGCTTTTTGGTGCTCATGGCCAACGCCACCATGCAGGCGCAGGGCATCCTGTCGATGTTGCCCGTCGCGGTGATCTTTGCCGCCGCCATGTCCGGTTGGTGGATCGCCTGGGGTCGCACCGAGGCTGCCGCGAGCGCCGCGCTCACCTGTGCACTCGCGCTTGGCTGTCTGACTGGCAATACCTTCCTGGCAGCTGGGGTCGCCGCCGGCGTCGCGTCATTTTGGCTCGGCCCGGCAAGCGCCGCCGCGGCAACGGGCATGGGCGTGCTTTTTGCCCGTCTGGCCACGGTCGCGCTTTCAGCCGGAGGCGTGCTGGGGCTCGGTAACGTTGCCGCAGCGCTGGAAGACCCGCTCCTTTGGGCTGCCTTTGTGCTGGTCGCGACAACTGCCGCGGCGTCATCTGCACTGCTCAATGCCCATGCCAAGCGTGCCGATCAGGGCTCAAACCTTGCTGCAATCGCCGCCATCGCTGTCACCGGCATCGGCTGCGCAGCGGCATCCTGTCTTGCACACCATATGGAAATTGCCAGCCTTGCAGCCGCGGTCGCCGCCAAGGCGGCGGTTGCGGGAACCCTATCCTCTATAATCGTTGGGATATGCCTATATTTGCTCGGATACCAAAGAACCTATACGGAGAGTGATCTTTCGTGAACTTCCTGAACATCTTCGAGGACCACGTGGCCGGCATCTTCGGTGCCACCCGTGCCCCGTTCTCCTTTAAGAAGCTTGCCAAGCAGGCCGCTCGCGACATGGAGGATCAGACTCTGGTGATCAACGGCGTCAACACGGCGCCGGCACTCTATACCATCCTGATCGCCGCCGACGACGATCCCATGCTCGCCCCGTTCTACCCCGAGCTTTCGCGCGAGGTCCGCGAGTTTGTGAAAGCGCAGGCCGAAAAGCGCCGCTATGTCTTTGTCGGCGAGCCCCTCGTGCGCTTTATGATCGATCCGCAGCTGCGCGCCGGCAAGTTCTCGGTCTTTGCCGAGAACGTCGATGCCCCCACGCTCGGCCGCCTGTACGAAGAAGAGCGCGCCTATCAAAACGGCCTGGGCCAGAACAACTCCGCGGCAAGCCGTGCCGCCAGCGCCCCGCGCGCCGGCCAGCAGCAGTTTGCTGCCCCGCAGCAGCAGCGCCCCGCCGCCATGCCCCAGCAGCAGCCGACGCCTCGCGCCGCCGCTCCCGACCCGCTTGCCGTGGCAGACCCCTTCGCGCCTAGCGACCCCGACCCCGCCGCCGCACCCATCCCGGTGCCGCAGACCGTCTCGCGCGACGCGCTTGCCGGCATGGGCGGAGCCGCCGCGACCGGTGCCGCCGTGGGCCTAGGCGCCGCAGCCGGCATCGCCTCCAACATGGCGAGCACTCGCGCCCCACAGCGCCCGCTCGCCCAGCTCGTCGACGTCGTGAGCGGCGAGAGCCATAGCATCACCTCCGCACAGGTGACCATCGGTCGCGAGCGCTCAGTTTCCGACATTGCCCTGCGCGACCCCAACGTGTCGCGCCGCCACGCCCAGCTCACCTTTACGGGCTCGGATTGGTCGATCGAGGACCTCAATTCCACCAACGGCACACTCGTCAACAACCGCCGCATTACGCGCTGCCCGCTGCGCAACGGCGATCTGCTGACGTTTGGCCTGAGCACGTTTGAATTTAGGGGATAGTCGCTTATGAACATCGATATCGTCCTTTTTGCAGGCCGCATCGTCTTGGTCGCCCTGCTCTATATCTTCCTGTTCGCCGTCATGAAGACCGGCGTGGGACTTGTGCGCGGACAGCGCCGCGACTCGGCTATCTGGACGATCGATGTAGACAAGGGCCCGCGCGGTATCCGCGGCATCCACGTAGACATGCTCGGCCCCGTCATCGTCGGTCGCTCGCCATCTTCGGACATCTGCATCAACGAACCATTCGTCTCGGCCTCGCATGCGCGCTTTTCGCTGCAGGGCCCGGCGCTCATCATCGAGGACCTCAACTCGCTTAACGGCACGCTCGTCAACGGCCGCCAGCTTGTGGAGCCCGCAACGCTGCGCGAGGGCGACGAAGTCCAGATCGGCGATGTGGTCATGAAGGTGAACCGTCGATGATCGACGAGGAGAACAAGTCCGCGACTATGACCGAGGCACCGGCTGCCGCCACAGCTGCGCCGGCCCACGCCGCTCCGGCGGGCTCCGCACCCGTGGAACCCGAGGACACCGTGTTCTCCCTGCCTCTTTCGCATGTAACGCATGATATTTCGGATCTCGCCGATAACGAGGACGAAGAGGATGCCGTAGCGGCGCCCATCGGCGCACATGCTGCGGAACAGCCCACAGCGCCCGAAGCAACCTCGGCGCCAGCTCACTTTGCAGAGCCCGTCGCCGCGGCAATCAACGAGAGCGCTGCGGTGTTTGCGGCACCCGAGCCCGCCGCGCCGGCGTTTCCCATAGCCCCGGCATCCGAGGTTGCGCCCGTGTCTACGCCGGCGCCCGAAGCGGGGCCATCCCCCGAGAACGGCCCTGCACCCAAGGCCCCGCAGCCTGCGCCCGCAAGCGAGTCCGATACCGTGGCCGAGCCCGCCGCCCAGTCGCAAAGCACGCCCGCGCCGTCGCACTTTGCGACACCCGAGCCTATAGACGTCAGCCCGCAAGACGACGAGTCGACCGCCCGCGCGTCCGAGGAGCCCGGCTCCCCGGACACCGGCGATTCCGAATCAAGCGCCGAGACCGACACCGTCTCTCCCGGTGACACAGCCGAGATCGACGTTGCCGCCGTTGAGGCCAAGCTCAAAGACCCCGGCTCGACCATGAGCTTTGAGCCCCTGACCGAGGAGCGCATCGAGACCGACTCGACCTATGATGCCGGCACCACCACGCAACTCATGTGGGGCGCCCGCTCCGACGTTGGCTGTGTGCGCCCGCACAATGAGGATTCCTACCTGGTGCAGTCGCCGCTCTTTTGCGTATGCGACGGCATGGGCGGTCACGCCGCCGGCGAGGTAGCCTCTTCCATCGCCGTCGAGACTATTGCCAAGACGGCCCCGCAGTCCGCCGACGCAGCACGCCTGGCCGCAGCCGTCGAGGCAGCCAACGCCGCCGTAATCGAGGCGGCCCTGAACGGCCTGGGCAAGCCCGGCATGGGCTGCACAGCCACCTGCGCCTATATCGAAAACGACACGCTCGCCATCGCCCACGTGGGTGACTCTCGCGCCTACCTGCTCCACGAGGGCACGCTCATCCGCGTGACCCGCGACCACTCCTACGTGGAGGAGCTCGTGGACGCCGGCGAGATTACGGCAGACGAGGCTCGCGTCCACCCCAACCGCTCGGTCATCACCCGTGCGCTGGGCTCGGACCCCGCCATGTATGCCGACCACTTCACTCTGCATATCGAGGAAGGCGACCGCCTGATCCTTTGCTCTGACGGCCTTTCGAGCATGATTCCCGATAGCGATATCGAGAACATCGCCACGCAGTCCTCAACCGCGCAAATCTGCGTCGACAACCTAGTGGACGCGGCGCTTGCCGCCGGCGGCCACGACAACGTGACCGTAGTAGTCGTTGACCTGGTTGACGATGGCGTTATGCGCGAGGCGCAACGCGTGCGTCGCCGCAACATTACTATCGCCGCCATCCTGGCCCTCGTCTTTGTGCTGGCAGCTGGCATCTGGGCCTACACGGGTGTCACCGGCTCGTACTACCTGGGTACCTACCAGGGCAATGTCGCCGTCTGGCGCGGCCTGCCCGGCAAGCCGCTCGGACTCAAGCTCCACTGGCTCGAAAGCGAAACCAGCATCAAGCTGTCCGATCTGCCCGAAGACACGCAAAACCGCCTCAAGGCGGGCATTCCGCAAACAAGTGTCGACGATGCGCAGGACACGATATCCAAGTACCGCCACCAGATCGACGAGGAGCAAACCCGCCAGGTGATCGACGCGCAAACGATTCGCGACAACACCAATCAGGGATCGACCTCCGAATCAGATTCCGAGAAAACCGCCGAACAGTCCGCCGAGGCCGAAGCCTCCGATAAGAATTAGAAAGGGAGTGCCGCTTATGAGTCGCCGCAACACCGAGCTGCTCTTGCTCATCGCCTCGGCGTTCCCCGTCATCCTGCTGTATGCGATGTACGTGCTCACCGCGGGCGCTGCCATCTCCTTTGAGACGCTCGCCGTACCGATCGGCCTCTTTGCCGCCTTTGCCGCGGCCCACATTGCCGTGCGCATCTTGGCGCCCGGTGCCGACCCCGCCATCCTGCCCATTGTCTTTGTGCTTTCGGGCATCGGTATCACGTTCGTGACGCGTCTCGCACCCGCTCTCGCGATCTCACAGCTCATCATCCTGTTTGTCTCGGTGGCCCTGATGGTGGGAACGCTCGCACTGGTCAAAAACCTCGACGTGGTCATGCGCTACAAGTACACCTTTGGCATTATCGGCATCATTCTGCTGATGCTGCCTATCTTTATCGGCACCACGATCTCGGGCTCCAAGCTGTGGATTCGCATCGCAGGCTTTACCATCCAGCCCGGCGAGTTCGCCAAGGTCTTTATCGTGCTGTTCCTGGCCGGGTACCTGGCCGAGAACCGCGAGCTGCTCTCCATCTCCAACCGCAAGATCCTGGGCTTTAAGATCCCTCGCCTGCGACTGCTGCTGCCGCTGTTTGCCGTGTGGGGCGTGTGCCTACTCGTTGTCGTCTTCGAACGCGACCTGGGTTCGGCCGTGCTGTTCTACACCATCTTCTTGCTGATGCTCTACGTTGCCACGGGGCGCTTTTCGTATGTCGTTATCGGCCTTGCGCTCTTAGCCGTTGGAGCCGTGGGCGCCTACAAGTTCCTGTCGCACGTTCAGGTGCGTTTCCAGGTTTGGGTCGATCCGTTTAAGGACGCCCAGGGCCAGGGCTACCAGATCGTCCAGTCGCTCTTCTCGCTTGCCGATGGCGGTCTGGTCGGTGTTGGCATCGGCAACGGCATGGCCAACAACATCCCTGTCGTCGAGTCCGACTTTATCTTCTCTGCCATCGGCGAGGAGATGGGCCTTTTGGGCGGCGGCGCCGTGCTCATCCTGTTTATGCTCTTTGCCGTGCGTGGCCTCACCACGGCTGCCCGCGCTAAATCCGACCTCGCCGCCTTTAGCGCCACGGGCCTTACGGCCGCCATCAGCTTCCAGGCCTTTTTGATCGTGGGCGGCGTTACCCGCCTGATCCCGCTGACCGGCGTCACCCTGCCCTTTATGAGCCAGGGCGGTTCCTCGCTGCTGGCAAGCTTTATCATCGTCGCGCTCCTGCTGCGCGCCGGTGACGAAGCGACCGGACGCGAGGCCGAGCTTACCGGCACCGGCACCATGACCGCCATCACCGATGATCAGGTCGCATCCGCCGCCGCCCCGACGGGCACGCGCTTTGCCACCTCGTCTTCCTACGGCAGCGGCAGCCATTCCGTCGGCTCGCGCATGCGCCGTCGCCTGCTCGACACGCCTGAATCCGGTGTGCTCGGCCGCGTTGCGCTCGCCAACCGTCTAACCCGTGCGGTGCTCGCCTTTACGGCGCTGTTCGCCATCCTTATCGGCAACCTCACCTATGTCCAGGTCATCAAGGCCAAGGACTATCAGGACATGCCGACCAACAACCACACCATCGCCCGCTCCAAGTACATCCAGCGCGGCTCCATCATCACGTCCGATGGCGTGACGCTGGCCGAGTCGCTGCAGCAGGAGGACGGCACCTACGTACGCTCCTACCCCAACGGCAACCTGGCAGCGCACGTGGTTGGCTACGTGAGCCAGCAGTATGGCACCACTGCCATCGAGAGCGTCATGAACGACACGCTCACCGGCTCTAAGGATTACTCCAGCTGGAACAACGCCATCGCGTCGCTCGCGGGCCAGACCCAGCCGGGCAACACCGCCAAGCTCACCATTGACTCGCGTATCCAGACGGCGGCCGAGCAGGCGCTCAAGGGCTTTAAGGGCGCTGTAGTGGTCATCGACCCGCGTACCGGCGCGGTGCTCGCATGTGCCAGCTCGCCCACCTACGACAACACCAACATCGACGCCCTGCTGCAGGCGGGCGGCGGCGAGGACGGCTCTATGTACAATCGCGCTATGGACGCGCTGTACACGCCGGGCTCCACGTTTAAGGTCGTTACGCTTTCCGCGGCGCTCGAGACCGGTACCGCCAGCCTTACCAGCACCTACCAGGCGCCCGGCTCCATGGACATCGGCAACGCACCGGTCACCAACTATGCCAACGAGAGCTACGGCACCATCAGCCTGCAGCAGGCCTTTGCCGTGTCCTCCAACGTCGTCTTTGGCCAGGTTGCAAACGAAGTTGGCGCAAACACGCTCGTGCAGTTTGCCAACGCCTTTGGCTACGGCCAAAAGCTCGGCCAGGACCTGACCTCCGTGGCCTCCATCATGGCCGACCCGTCGCTCATGACCGAGTGGGAGACCGCTTGGGCCGGCGCCGGCCAGCCTGTCGGCATGGACCACACGCCCGGCCCGCAGACCACCGTCATGCAAAACGCCGTGATTGCCGCCGCCATCGCTAACAGCGGCGTCGTCATGGACCCATACTTTGTAGCCCAGGTACTCGCCCCGGACGGAACCGTGGTCAAGACCACGCAGTCCCGCTCGCTGGGTCAGGCCGTCAGCTCCGCCACGGCCGACCAGGTCAAGCAGGCCATGCTCGCCGTCGTCCAGTCCGGTACCGGCACCGATGCCCAGGTCCCCGGCGTCAAGGTCGCCGGCAAGACCGGCTCGGCCGAGACCGGCGGCACCAACGTCAACTCGATGTTCGTTGGCTTTGCACCTTACGATTCACCCACGGTCGCCATCTCGGTGGCCTTGGAGGATTACGACAAACACGACGTCAAGGCGGCCAAGATTGCCGGCATCGTCCTGACCGCGGCGCTCGCCGCACAGGGAGCGTGATGCCAATGATCGAATCGGACACCCGAGGCGCGCCGCGGCCGAAAAGTTAGCGGCAACGCGCCACGCGGCCCCAGCGGCCACATCGTAGGTACTACACACATCGTTGAGCGAATAGTTATGTTAGGAGCAGGAATGGAACAGAGGGTCCTCGGGGGAAGATACCTCCTCAAAGATAAGGTGGGGACAGGCGGCATGGCGACCGTCTACCGTGCACAGGACCAGGTCCTCGACCGCACGGTTGCCGTCAAGATCATGCTGCCGCAGTATGCTGGCGACGCAACCTTCGCCGCACGCTTTAAGCAGGAGGCCCAGGCAGCAGCCGGTCTCTCCTCCCCCTATATCGTGGGCGTCTACGATTGGGGCAAGGACGGCGACACCTATTACATCGTCATGGAGTACCTGCGCGGTACCGACCTTAAGAGCGGCATCAAGAGCCACGGCGCCCTCGACCCCAAGAAGGTCGCCCAGATCGGCTCGCAGATCAGCTCTGCACTTTCGGTCGCCCACAAGCACGAGATCATCCACCGCGACATTAAGCCGCAGAACATCATGGTGCTGCCCGACGGCAACATCAAGGTGATGGACTTTGGCATCGCGCGCGCCAAGAACAGCCACCTCACGCAAGACAACAACGTGCTGGGAACCGCCCACTACGTCAGCCCCGAGCAGACCCGTGGTCAGGACCTCGGCCCCACTTCGGATATCTACTCGCTGGGCGTCG
>CAUAGV010000012.1 GCA_958428675.1 uncultured Collinsella sp. | reverse complement strand
GGTATCTTTGCCATCGGCGAGCCTCCGACCGGCTCCTCCGACCCCTACGCGCTGCGTCGTGCCGCTATCGGCATTATCAACATCCTGCGCGACCGTCTGCCGATCGACCCCACGTCGCTCATCGACTTTGCCCTCGAACTCTACAGTGAGCAGGGCATTGAGTTCGACGCCGCCGAGGTCGCCCAGCAGGTTCGTGACTTCTTCCATGGCCGCCTGGTGAGCATGGCCCGCGACGAAAAGATTCCGGCCGATACCGTCGCCGCCGTCTCCGCGGTGCACATCATCGCCCCGTCCGTCTTCTTTGCCCGCTGCGCCGCCCTCGACGAGGCCCGCAAGAACGACGCTGAGACGTTCGACAACCTGGCGACCGCCTATGCCCGCGCCGCGCATATCTCCAAGCCCGAGCTGGGTGCGGAGTATGACCGCAGCCTGATGGGCGAGGTCGAGCTTGCGCTCGCCGACGCCTCCGAGGCCGCTCAGACCGCTGTTGATGCCGCCCTTGCCGCCGAGGATTACCCGGCCGCATTTGCCGCCCTTGCAGCTCTGCGTGCCCCCATCGACCGCTTCTTCGACGAGGTTATGGTCATGGACAAGGACGAGCAGCTCCGCGATAATCGCCTTAAGCTGCTCAACCGCTTCGAGGCCGTTTTCTCCGGCATCGCCAACATCGGTGAGCTTGCCCGCAAAAAATAAGCCAGCCTGCGCGTAAGCGCAAAAGGAGCCCCGCATGGATTGCCCGGTCGCCGTTCGTCCCACCGTTATCGTTATCTCCGACTCGCTCGGCGATACCGCTTGTGAGGTGGTGCTTGCGGCGTCCGGGCAATTTGATGAAGGGGCTTTTCGCGTTTTGCGCCTGCCCAAGGTGACCTCCGTGGAGCAGGTCAAGTCATTTGTGGGGCCGCGCGTCGATGCCGACCATCGCGATGTCGCCGTGTTCCATACCGTTGTCGATCCGGCGCTTCGCGCCCGCGTGCTCGATTACCTGGGTATGCTGCATATCCGTTCGGTCGACCTGATCGGCCCGACGCTTGCCGTGCTGTCGTCGCTCATCGGTGTGCCGCCCAAGTGCGTTGCGGGCGTGATTCACAAGACCGATGACCGCTATTTCCATCGTATCGAGGCCATGGAGTATTTCGTTGAGCACGATGACGGGCGCGGTTGCGACGATCTGTCGGGTGCCGATATCGTGCTGCTGGGTGTGTCGCGTACATCCAAGACGCCGCTGTCGATGTATTTAGCCTATCAGGGCTACAAGGTCGCCAATGTCCCACTGGCGCATGGCATGGAGCCGCCGAAGTCGATTTACGAGGTTGACCCGATGCGGTTGTTTGGTCTGATCTCGACCGTCGATGTGATTTCCGAAATTCGCGATAGTCGCTTGGGCGATGACTACGCCCGTGCCGTTGCCGGCTCCTATGCCGAGCCCGAGAGTGTGCGCAGCGAGCTTGAGGAAGCCCGTGCACTCATGAAGCGCTTAGGCTGCTTTGTTGTGCGTACCGACGGCAAAGCCATCGAGGAAAGCGCTGCCGAGATCATTGCCCACCTCGAGGAGATCCAGGAAGCCAGGGCCCGCCGTGCCGCCCGCCGCGCTCAACAAAAGTAGCTCACTTGGGACAAGGTTGTTTGGGTAGCTAATTTGGGACGGGGCTCTTTTAGCTGCCCAAAGAGAATACTTGGAAATAATGCTGATATATGGTAAAGCGATTTAGCAAAAACATCGCATCCGACCTGCATTTTCCTTATAGTGGTATCTTCATAAGGTAACCACCTTTACCTACCGTTTACCGCCGGTTTTAGCACGTTTACCAAACCGCGCACCCTCTGCTCAAGCCTGTCCAAAACCCGCCGTATAGTTCCCTCACGGCCCGCATCCGGCGGGTCGATTCGTTACCACGGTCGTGCGCGTAAGCGCATTGAAGGGGAAGTATCGTGAGCGATTGCAAGAGGGTTTACCGTTTTGGAACCGACGCCCAGGGCACCTGTGTCACCGAGGGCGACAAGTCCATGAACTTCGTGCTTGGCGGCAAAGGCGCAAACCTTGCCGAGATGAGCCGCATCGGTCTGCCGGTTCCCGGTGGCTTTACCATTACCTGCCAGACCTGTGTCGAGTACTCCGGTGCCGGCAACGTCTGGCCCGAAGGCGCACTCGATGAGATCGTTGCCGCCGAGGCCGACCTCGAGGCCCGCTGCGGCAAAAAGCTCGGCGATGCCTCCGATCCGCTGCTCGTATCGGTTCGCTCGGGCGCTCCGTTCTCCATGCCCGGCATGATGGACACAGTCCTCAACCTGGGCCTCAATGACGATTCCGTTCAGGGCCTTATCGCCCAGACGCAAAACCCGCGTTTTGCCTGGGATAGCTACCGCCGCTTTATCCAGATGTTCTCCAACGTCGTTATGGGCGTCGACGCCGACCTGTTCGAGAACGCTCTGACCCAGGCACGCCTGGTCGCCGGCGTTCGCGTCGATTCCGAGCTTTCGGCCGAGGACCTGCAGGATCTCGTCGAGACCTTCAAGGGCATCTTCTCCGAGAACGTTGATGCCGCCCTGTACCCCGAGCTCGAGGTCGCCGACGGCAAGCCTGTCTTCCCGCACGACCCGGAGCTTCAGCTGCGCCTTGCCATCCAGGCTGTCTTTGGCAGCTGGATGAACGAGCGTGCGTGCATTTACCGCAAGCAGCATGGTATCTCCGACGAGCTCGGTACCGCCGTCAACGTTCAGGCCATGGCTTTTGGTAACAAGGGCGAGACCTCCGCGACCGGCGTCGCCTTTACGCGCAACCCGGCCGATGGCACCAAGGAGTTCTACGGCGACTTCTTGGTGAACGCCCAGGGCGAGGACGTTGTCGCCGGCATCCGCAACACCGAGCCCATCGCCGACCTCAAGACTACCCCGGGCCTCGAGTCCGCAGGCGAGGAGCTCGAGCGCGTGTTCCTGACGCTCGAGGATCATTACCGCGACATGTGCGATATCGAGTTCACCATCGAGCAGGGCAAGCTCTGGATGCTCCAGACCCGCGTGGGCAAGCGTACCGCCACCGCCGCCCTGCGTATCGCCATCGAGATGGTCGAGGAGGGCCTGATCACCCGCGAGGAGGCCGTGAGCCGCATCGACCCCGCACAGCTTGACCAGCTCCTGCACCCGCAGTTCGACGCCTCCAAGAAGTACGAGGCGCTGGCCAGTGGTCTGAACGCCAGCCCCGGTGCCGCCGTGGGCGAGGTCGTGTTCTCGAGCGATGACGCCGTCGCGCGTTCCGCCGAGGGCCACAAGGTCATTCTGGTTCGCTGGGAGACCAACCCCGACGACCTGAAGGGCATGGTTGCCGCCGAGGGCATCCTGACCAGCCACGGTGGCAAGACGAGCCACGCCGCCGTTATCGCTCGCGGCATGGGTACCCCCTGCGTCTGCGGTGTCGAGCGTTTCCATATCGGCGCGGCCGAGAAGGTTGTGCGCATTGAGGGCAGCGACCGCGTACTGCACGAGGGCGACATCATCTCCGTCGACGGTACCCAGGGCATCGTTGTCGACGGTGCGGTCGACTTGGTCTCTGCAGAGCTCACCGGCGACTTGGACACCATCCTGTCCTGGGCCGACGAGATTCGACTGGACGAGACCGGCGGTCACGCCAACCACGTGCGCGTCAATGCCGACAACCCCGAGGATGCCGCGCTCGCGCTTGAGTTTGGCGCCGAGGCCATCGGTCTGTGCCGCACCGAGCACATGTTCCTGGGCGATCGTAAGAACATCATCCAGAGCTTTATCCTGTCTGACGAAGAGACCGTGAAGCAGCAGGCCCTGGCCGATCTGCTCAAGGTTCAGACCGAGGACTTCCTGGCCATGTTCAAGACCATGTCCGGTCGCGATGTGGTCGTTCGCCTGCTCGATCCGCCGCTGCACGAGTTCCTGGACGATCCCCGCGAGCTCGAGGTCGCCATCACCAAGAAGGAGGCCGCCGGCGCTCCCGAGAAGGAGCTCACTGCCCTGCGCGCCCGCCTGCGTCGTATCGACGGCATGGTCGAGTCCAACCCGATGCTCGGCCTGCGTGGTGTGCGCCTGTCCGTCGTCTTTAGCGATCTGCCGCTCATGCAGGTTCGCGCCGTCGCCACGGCTGCTGCCCGCCTTATCAAGGAGGGTGTCGACCCACGCCCCGAGATCATGGTTCCGCTCGTTTCCATCACGGCAGAGCATGTCCAGACCCGCGAGGTCATCGAGCGTGTCATCGCCAAGGTTTCCGCCGAGGAGGGCGTCGAGCTCAACATTCCCGTGGGCACGATGCTCGAGCTGCCGCGCGCCTGCATGGTCGCCGACGAGATCGCCCAGCACGCCGACTTCTTCTGCTTTGGCACCAACGACCTTACCCAGACGACCTTTGGCTTCTCCCGCGACGATGCCGAGGCCAAGTTCATTCCGCTGTACCTGCACAAGAAGATCTTGAAGGAGAATCCCTTCGAGACCATCGACACGGCGGTTCTCGAGCTCGTGCGCATGGCCGTGGAGAAGGGTCGCGCCACCAATTCCGACATGCACTTTGGCGTGTGCGGCGAGCACGGCGGCGACCCCAAGTCCATCAAGGGCCTGTTTAACGTGGCCGACGTGGACTACGTGTCCTGCTCGCCCTATCGCGTGCCCCTCGCACGCCTGGCTGCCGCTCAGGCCAAGCTCGAGGCCAAGCGTTCCGCCTAGCGTTTAGCGTTTAGACGCCTAGCGTAGTCCCCCTTCATACCGCCCGTCTCATTCGTGAGGCGGGCGGTTATCATGTGCGGGTTTTGTCTTTTTGTCTGCGTAAAAAATTGTTCTTGCAGCAGAAACCCGCGCGTGTATACTCGAATACGTTTGTTCAACTACGTGCCGACCAAGGTGGTACGGCACCTCTAGAAGAGTAAGGAATTGCACATGGATTACATCCGCGCAATCGAGCGTCAGCAGATCCGCGAGGACATTCCTCAGGTTCGCGTCGCCGACAACGTCAAGGTTCACTACCGCATTAAGGAAGGCGACCGCGAGCGCATCCAGGTCTTCCAGGGCGACGTCATCCGCATGGCCGGCGCCGGTGCCCGCGAGACCTTCACCGTCCGCAAGATGTCCTTCGGTGTCGGTGTTGAGCGTACCTTCCCGCTTCACAGCCCCAAGATCGCCAAGCTCGAGGTCGTTCGTCATGGTCGCGTCCGTCGCGCCAAGCTGTACTACCTCCGCGACAAGGTGGGCAAGGCTGCTCGCATCCCCGAGAAGCGCTAAGAAGATCGTAGCGTCTGTCCACTCGTTTGGACACAAGGGTCACCTTCGGGTGGCCCTTCTTTTTATCTGATTTGCATGCAAGGAGGGCCTGGTATGGCCAACATGACGAGCTCGGTTTCGGCATCGCAGGTTGCCGGTGAGTTGGCGAGCGCTACGTTTGAGGAGATTCCCGCCCTCGTGGAGCATTATCGCGAGGACCCGCGCCAGCAGGTGATCAAGGCTTGTGAACGCGCCCTCAAACGCCATGACAAAGAGCTTGCCGAGCGCGATCGCGTCAATGACATGTACGAGCTTATGCATGAGCTTGGTGGCGATGGGGTGGTCGTTGGTGTTGACGAGGTGGGTCGCGGATCGGTGGCCGGCCCTTTGACGGTATGCGCCGTCTGTCTTCCTATGGAGCCGCGCGTCTGGGGTATCAACGATTCCAAAAAGCTCACGCCCGCGCGCCGCGAGTTGCTCTCAGTGAAGATTGCCGAGGTGGCGACGGCGATCGGTTTTTGTCATATCGCGCCGAAGGATATCGATGAAATGGGCATGGCCCGTGCTATCCGTACTGCCGTTGCGGGCGCCGTGGCCGATACGGGACTTGAGCCCGACTGCGTCCTCATGGATGGTAACCCCTTGGGCGCCGTTCCTAACGAGCGCGATGTGGTGAAGGGCGATGCCAAAATCGCCTGCATCGCCGCGGCGTCCATCATGGCCAAGGTCACGCGTGACGAGATGATGGTCGAGTACGACGCCGAGTATCCCGAGTACCATCTGGCCGAGTCGAAGGGCTATGCAAGCCCCGAGCATATCGAGGCCATTCGCAAACATGGACTTTGTCCACTGCACCGCGTGAGCTTTTGCGGAAACTTTCTGCAGACTGAGCGCCTTTTCTAGGTCAATTGTGGAGACAGGGACCTCTGGGGTTTTATAAACCTGCTGGTAGCGGGCCGTATGCAACACCATTGCTGCATACGGCCCGTTTTTTGACGGCATTTGGTTAGCTTTTGGTTTGCTTCCGGTACTTACCCGCATGAAAGGTGCCCTCATCATCGGGGCAATGCAGTGTGCGGGAAAGGAGACCCCATGAGTGCCGCAAGCAAAAAGAGCAAGACGCAGCAGCTCAAGGAGCGTTGGGAAAACGGCGAGCTCGACTGCGGGGCGATGACGCCCGAGTTTATCAAGGGACTCAGTCCCCGCGAGCTGGGCATGCTGGGCGAGCTGATCACCATCGACTATTTTAACGAGCGCGGCTACACCTTGCTGGAGCAGGGTTATCGTTGCACTGAGGGCGAGGCCGATCTGGTGCTGCTCGATGAGCTCGACGATGTCGTGGTGATGGCCGAGGTCAAGACCAGACGCGTTGCACTGGATTGCGACACGCGGGTCTTTCCCGAGGAGGCCGTGGACGCCCAAAAGCAACGCCGTTACCGCCGCATCGCAAGTTGCTACCTCATGGAGCATTATCCGCTCAAGGCGATTCGCTTCGATGCCGTGGGTGTCACCATTCGTGGCGGGCATATCGCCGAGATCGAGCATCAGTACAACGCGTTCGATTGGCAGGTGTCGTGATGGCGTTCGAGACGTTTGCCGTTCACGCGGCCTGCATCCGCGGCGTCGAGGCGATTCACGTCACGGTCGAGGTCTCGCTTGCCGGTGGCGTTCCGGGCATCCAGATGCTCGGCATTCCGAGTATGGAGGTGATGGAGTCACGCGGTCGTATTCGCTGCGCGATGCGCTCCGCCGGGTTCGAGATCCCGCGCTCGGGCATTACGGTCAATCTGGCGCCTGGCGATATTCGCAAAACCGGTAGCGGCTTTGATCTGCCCATCGCAATCGCGGTATTGGCGGCCGATGGTCAGATTCCCCGCGACAACCTCGATCGTTGTCTTATCGCTGGTGAGCTTGGCTTGGACGGTACGGTGCTTCCTGTCAAGGGCGAGGTGGCGTTTCAGCTATTGGCGCGTGATATGGGGCTGTCCTTTATCGCCGGCAGGTCCGATCAGCATGTGCCGCTTGCGGGCGTTGATTGCGGCTTTATCGACCATCTGTCTCAGCTTGCTCGCGGCATGGGCGATGCCGTGCGTCATTATCTGGATTCCGAGGGTGTTGAGGCGACCTTTGAGCCCGAACTCGACTATGCCGATGTGCTGGGGCAGGAAGTCGCTAAACGCGGCATGGCGCTTGCGGCCGCCGGCGAGCTCGGCTTGCTCATGATCGGCTCGCCCGGTTCGGGTAAGACCATGCTCGCGCGCCGTATGACTGGCATTCTGCCCGAGCTTTCCGTTGAGGACCAGCAGGAGGCGCTGTGCATCCATTCGGTCTTGGGCGAGAACATCGATGGATTATTGGCAGGTCATCGGCCCTTCCGCAGTCCCCACCACAGTATTTCAACGGCGGGCCTCATTGGCGGAGGACGCCCGGTGCATCCGGGTGAGATCAGCCTTGCTCATGGCGGCGTGCTCTTTTTGGACGAGCTTGCCGAGTTTCCCACGGGTGTGCTGCAGACGCTGCGTCAGCCCATCGAGCGCGGCTATGTGAGGATCGTACGCGTCGACGGGGCCTTTACCTTCCCGTCGCGCTTTCAGCTGCTGGCTGCGAGCAATCCCTGCCCCTGCGGTTTTTTGGGCGATCGCGAGGTACCGTGTCGCTGCTCAGCGGCGATGGTCGAGCGCTATCGGTCTAAACTGCGCGGCCCTTTGGCCGACCGCATCGACATGATGATCGATGTGACCCGTCCCGACCCCCAGGTGATTATCGAGGGAGCGGAGGGCATGTCGTCGGCCGAGTTACGTGACTACGTTGTGCGCGGTCGCGCCTTTCGCGCCTGGCGCGAGTCCCGTATGGACGATGCGGATGCCGAGGCCGAGGATGACGAGACGCGGTCCATTGATGGCGTCGTTTCGACCTTTGAGCTCGACGAGGCCGCCGAGAAGTGTGTGCTCGGCCTGTCGAAGCGCACGCATCTCACGGGCCGCGGCATCGTGCGCCTGGTTCGCATTGCGCGCACGATCGCAGATGTCGCCGAGAGCGAGCAAGTGACGCAGGACCACGTGCTCGAGGCGGCGATGTATCAGGGAAGGAGGGACCAATGATGGCCGAGGGGACCTTTGAGCTGCGTCCAGGTGATGCGTTGTATCCCGAGACTGTTTTGGAGCTTTCTGATGTACCCCAGACGCTCTATGTGCGCGGCAACCCCGAGGTGCTTTCGACGCCCGCGCTCTCCATCATCGGCGCGCGCAAGGCCTCGCCGTATGGTCTTGCCGTGGCAGAGCTTGCGGCAAAGGTGGCGGTCGAGGCGGGAGTGACGGTAGTTTCGGGCGGCGCGGTCGGTTGCGACCAGGCCTCGGGTTGGGCTGCGGTCAACGCTGGCGGCAAACACGTCGTGGTGCTGGGGACAGGCGCCGACGTGGTCTATCCGCGCTCGAGCGCGGGGCTTATTACGCGCACGCTCGATACGGGTGGCGCGGTCGTGTCGATCTCTCCGTGGGGCATGGGTCCTCGCAAGTTTGCCTTTCCGCGCCGCAATCGCGTGATCGCGGCCCTGTCGCAAGCCCTCTTTGTATCCGAGGCAGGTATGCCTTCCGGGACGTTTTCTACAGCCGAGGCTGCTATGGATTTGGGGCGAGAACTTCTTGCCGTACCGGGGTCGATCCTATCGCCCGAGTCGCGTGGCACGAATTACCTCATTGCGAACGGTGCCTGCTGCATCATCGACGAGGAATCTATCGAGATGGCTATCTCACGCATCTATGGAACCCTGCGCTACTCGCGCCCCGATGCTCCCGGCATTGCCGACCTGGATTCAACGCAGCAGACCGTGATGCATGCGCTCATCGCCTCTCCGCTCAAGGTCGACGACATCGCGGCGCTCGTCTCGCTCGATGCTGTCGGCGTACTCAAACTCTTGGGTTCGCTTGAACTCGAGGGTCTTATCGAGCGCATGATGGATGGAAGGTATGCGCCCTCCAAGTTTGCCCTTCACGCCCAGACACCCTTCGGTCACAATGGAAAACGTGTCAATTAGAAAGGTGTTTGCAGATGCAGTTCGATCAGGTGACAGTTATCGGTGGCGGTCTGGCGGGTTCGGAGTGCGCGATCCAGCTGGCAGATCGCGGGTTTGCCGTAAAGCTGTGCGAGATGCGCCCCCAGGTGAGCTCCCCGGCCCACCATACCGATCACCTGGCAGAGCTCGTCTGCTCCAATTCGTTTAAGTCGACCCGTCCGGATTTCGCGGCTGGTTTGCTGAAGGCCGAGCTTGAGCGCATGGGTTCAGTTCTGCTCGATTGCGCCCATCGCGCGGCTGTTCCCGCCGGTGGCGCCTTAGCGGTCGATCGCGTCAAGTTTTCCGAGCTTGTCGAGGCCGAAGTTGCCGCTCGTCCCAATATCGAGGTCGTGCACGGCGAGGTCACGCAGATTCCCGAGGGCCACGTGGTCATTGCCGCGGGCCCGCTGTGTTCACCTGCGCTGAGCGAAGAGGTCATGAAGCTCGTCGGTGGCGACGCCCTTGCGTTCTTCGATGCCGCGGCGCCGATCGTCGATGCCTCCACGCTCGATATGGACGTGCTGTTCTCGCAGTCGCGCTACGAGGAGCAGGGGAGCGGCGACTATCTCAACGCTCCGCTCAACAAGGAGGAGTACGAGGCCTTTATCGAGGCGCTTACCACGGCCGACCGCGTGGTGCTCAAAGACTTTGAGGGTGGCGATCTGTTCCAGGCCTGCCAGCCCGCCGAGGAGGTCGCGCGCACCGGCAAGGATGCCATCCGCTTTGGTGCCATGAAGCCCGTCGGCCTCACCGACCCGCGTACCGGACGTCGCCCTTGGGCGGCGATTCAGCTGCGTGCCGAGAACAAGGAGAAGACCGCCTATAACCTGGTGGGCTTCCAGACCAACCTGACCTTTGGCGAGCAGAAGCGCGTCTTCCATATGGTGCCGGGCCTGGAGAACGCTGAGTTCTTCCGCTACGGTGTCATGCACCGCAATACCTTTGTCGACGCCCCGCACGTGCTCGATGGCACCTTTGCCGTGCCCGGTACCGGCGTGCGCCTGGCCGGTCAGATCACCGGCACCGAGGGGTACATGGAAGCCGTGGCGACAGGTCTGCTCGCGGCGCTCAACACCTATGCCGAGGCTATCGGTGCCGCGGGCGTCGAGTTGCCGCGTGTGGGCGCCCTGGGTGCGCTCGTGGGTTATGCGACCGATCCTGCCACCGTGGGCTATCAGCCTATGCATGTCAACTTTGGCCTGGTGCCGCCACTCGAGGATGGTAAGCGCCGCAGCAAGCGCGACCGCTACCAGGCCTATGCGGACCGTGCGCTCGAGGCCCTTGATGCCTATCTGGCCACTCGCTCCGATCTGTTTGGAGGCGACCGGTCATAGCCTTTGACCTGTACGACACCGTCGACTCGTTTATCGCCTATATCTCACGTGTCGAGGGACTTTCTCCCAACACGGTGACGGCCTATGGCTCGAGGCTGGAGCGCTTTGCTGCCTGGTGCGAGCGCGAGGATATAGATGCTTTCGCTGCCGACGTGCGCACCATTCGTCGCTATCTTGCCGAGCTTTCGCGTGGGCAGGTGGCTCCCCGAACGCTTGCGGCACACCTGTCTGCCGTTCGCTCGCTCTATCGGTGGATGGCTGCCGAGGGGGTCGTGGAGGGCGATGTGGTCTCGGCAATTTCCTCGCCCAAGCTCCCGCGCGATCTACCCGGTGTGCTGACGACCCAACAGGTGGAGGCGCTGCTCAAGACGCCTGATACCTCAACACCCGCGGGACTGCGCGATGCGGCGATGCTCGAGCTGCTCTATGCCTCGGGCGCCCGTATCTCTGAGCTCGCAGCACTTAATGTGGAGTCCATTGCGTGGTCCGAACGCACGCTGCGCCTGTGGGGCAAGGGGAGCAAAGAACGTATCGTCCCTCTGTATCGTCGTGCGCTCGAGGCGACGCGTCTCTATATTGAGGAGGGGAGGCCGGAGTTGCTCGCTCGGGCAAAGCGCCGTGACCCCGCTACCGGGGCGCATCCGCTGCTTATATCGGCGCGCGGCAATCGCATGAGTGCCGCCATGCTCAGGCGGCGGTTCCATACGCTGGCGACACTTGCCGGCATTCCGACCGACATCGCCCCGCATGCGATGCGCCATACCTTTGCGACCGACTTGCTCGAGGGCGGTGCGGACCTGCGCTCGGTTCAAGAGCTGCTGGGTCATGCGAGCCTGTCCACGACGCAGATCTACACGCATCTCACGCCCGATCGGCTTAAGCGGGCCGTGGCTCAAGCCCATCCCCGCGGCGAATAGTGGCTGGTCCGTCCCGCGCCGCACTCAGGTGTGTGGTTTTGATTGCGGGTTGGCAGGAAGAAGCATTCCTGCTATCATTCATCGGGTTGCTTCACGGCAACAGGTTTTTATCACGCACGCGCGGCTACTTCATACCGTGGTGCCCGGGCTTTGGTAGCACATGTCCGGGTTGGTTTTGGAGGATGACCCCGCGCGGAGGCAAACCACAGGAGGTTTAACATGGCTACCAAGATTAATATCCGCACCCTGCTCGAGGCCGGCTGCCACTTCGGTCACCAGACCCGTCGCTGGAACCCCAAGATGAAGCCGTTCATCTTCGGTGAGCGCAACGGCATTTACATCCTTGACCTCAAGCAGACCATCCTCGACGCCGACCAGGCCTATACTTTCGTCAAGAACGTCGCCAAGGGCGGCAACGTGCTGTTCGTCGGCACCAAGAAGCAGGCTCAGGAGGCCGTCAAGAACGCTGCTGAGCGCGCCAACATGCCTTACATCAACCAGCGTTGGCTCGGCGGTATGCTGACCAACTTCGTTACCATCCGCTCCCGCATCAACCGCATGGAGGAGCTCGAGGCCATGGTCGAGGACGGCCGCATGGCAGTGCTCCCCAAGAAGGAGCAGGCTGTTCTCGGTAAGGAGCTCACCAAGCTCCAGACCAACCTCGGTGGCGCCCGCGACATGAAGGGTCTGCCCCAGGCTCTCTTCGTCATCGACACCAAGCGCGAGGAGAACGCCATCAAGGAGGCCCAGCGCCTGAACATCCCCGTCGTCGCCCTGATCGACACCAACTCCGATCCCGACGAGGTCGAGTACGGCATCCCCTGCAACGATGACGCTATCTCCGCTGTCACCCTTATGTGCGAGCTCATGGCTGACGCCTGCCTCGCTGGCTCCGGCAAGGAGCAGGTCTCCGAGGCCGAGATGGCCGCTGAGCCCAAGGCCGAGTAAATCAGTCTTAGTTAATTCTTTTTCATCTCTTTGAAAGGAACCACAATGGCCCAGATTACCGCCGCTATGGTCAAGCAGCTCCGCGAGATGACCGACTCCCCGATGATGGAGTGCAAGAAGGCTCTCGTCGAGGCTGACGGCGACATGGACGCCGCTGTCGACGTTCTGCGCAAGAACGGCCTTGCCAAGGCTGCCAAGAAGGCTGGCCGTGAGACCAACGAGGGCGCTGTCGCCGCGTTCGTCTCCGAGGATGGCAAGACCGGCGCTCTGCTCGAGCTCTCCTGCGAGACCGACTTCGTTGGCTCCAACGCCAAGTTCACCGGCTTTGCTTCCAAGGTCGCTGAGGTTGTCGCTACCACCGAGCCTGCTGACGTCGACGCTCTGCTCGAGAAGCCGATGGGCGAGGAGACCGTTTCCTCCGAGCTCACCGAGATGATTCACATCATGGGCGAGAACATGAAGATCTCCCGCTTCGCCGCCCGCAAGGCCGAGAACGGCGCTCTCGCTTCTTACATCCACATGGGTGGTAAGATCGGCGTCCTCGTCGAGTTTGCTTTCGAGAAGGCCGAGACTGCTCAGGCTGAGTCCTTCAAGGCCTTCGCTCACGACGTTGCCCTTCAGGTTGCCGCCGTCGCCCCGATCTGCGCTACCCGCGATCAGGTTCCGGCCGAGACCGTCGAGCACGAGAAGCAGATCTACATGGCTCAGGCTGCCGAGTCCGGCAAGCCCGAGGCTATCCAGGAGAAGATGGCTGTCGGCCGTCTGGAGAAGTTCTACAAGCAGTCCGTGCTCACCGAGCAGGAGTTCATCAAGGACAGCTCCCTCACCATCAAGAAGTACGCTGAGCAGGTCTCCAAGGAGCTTGGCGACACCATTACCGTCGTTGCCTTCGACCGTCTGGTCCGTGGCGAGTAAATAAGCTCTTGTAGTTGGTAATGAGCAGGCTGTGGGTTTTACTCACAGCCTGCTTTTTCATGGCTCTTATCAGAGCCTTTGATATCATATTGAGAGTCTAATTAAAGGAGGATCGCTTTGTCCGACATCCGATATAAACGCGTGCTTCTTAAGCTTTCCGGCGAAGCACTGATGGGCGATGGCCACTATGGCATCGACCCCAAGGTTACCGACCATCTTGCCAAGCAGGTCAAGGAGCTGCTCGCCGTTGGCCATGAGGTCGGCGTCGTTGTCGGCGGCGGCAATATTTTCCGCGGCATGGCCGGTGCTGCCGGTGGCATGGAGCGTGCTCAGGCCGATTACATGGGTATGCTGGCAACCGTTATGAACGCGCTTGCCCTTCAGGATGCTTTCGAGCATAACGATGTTCCTTGCCGCGTTATGAGCGCTATCCAGATGAACGAGATTTGCGAGCCCTATATTCGTCGTCGCGCCATCAACCACCTGTCCAAGGGCAATGTCGTTATCTTCGCCGCCGGTTCGGGCAATCCGTACTTTACGACTGACACCGCCGCGGCCCTTCGTGCCTGCGAGATCGGTGCGGAGATTCTGATTAAGGCCACCAAGGTCGACGGTATCTACGACAAGGATCCCGTCAAGTGCGCCGATGCCGTCCGCTTTGACAAGATAACCTATCACGAGGTTCTCGTCCGCGGTCTGCAGGTTATGGATTCCACGGCTACGGCACTGTGCCAGGATAACCGTATGCCGATTTTGGTCCTCAACATCGATGGCGAGGACACCGTCAAGCGCGCGCTTTCGGGTGAGCCCGTCGGCACGCTCGTCTATCAGGAGGATTAAGCATGGCAGAGAACATCACCGCCCATATGGACAAGTCGCTCGAGTCCCTCAAGCATAACTTCTCCAAGGTTCGTACCGGCCGCGCCAATGCCAACATTCTGTCCGACATCACCGTCGATTATTACGGTGTTCCCACGCCGGTCACGCAGGTTGCCGCCGTCAAGACCCCCGAGGCCCACATGCTGCTCATCGAGCCGTGGGACAAGGCGCTTATCAACGCTATCGTCAAGGCCATCGGCGCTTCCGATCTGGGCATTACCCCCAACTCCGATGGCACCGTCGTTCGTCTGCCGTTCCCGGCACCCACTGAGGAGCGCCGTCGCGAGCTCGTCAAGGAGTGCCGCGAGTACGCCGAGCAGGCCAAGGTGTCTATCCGTAACATCCGTCGCGACTTCAACAATAAGCTCGAGCGCGATGAGGAGCTCACCGAGGACGATGTCCGTCGCGAGCAGGCCAAGGTCCAGAAGCACACCGATGAGTATGTCGCCAAGGTCGAGGAGCTTCTGAAGGAAAAAGAAGCCGAGGTCATGGAGATCTAAGGTGCAATACGACGAGCATAAACTGGTCGAGTACTTTGCCGACGCCCCTGCGGGCGTCGGTTTTTCCGACCTTGACCTCAATAACATTCCGCACCATATCTCGTGCATCATGGACGGCAACGGTCGTTGGGCCACGTCGCGCGGTCTTGCACGCACCGAGGGTCATAAGGCGGGTATCGTCTCGCTGCGCGAGATCATTACCGCCTGCGTGCGCCTGGGCGTCGACGTGCTTTCGGCCTATGCGTTTTCGACCGAAAACTGGAATCGCCCGCAGCATGAGGTCAACGTCTTGATGCATCTGTTTGCCAAGACGTTTATCGACGAGCTGCCGCTTCTGAAGCGCGAAAACGTGCGCGTTGTCTTTTTGGGTGACATTTCCGCGCTGCCCAAGAAGACCCGCGACGTTTTTGAACGCGGTCTTGCCGAGTGCGCCGACCACACCGGTATGACGCTGGCGCTTGCCGTCAACTACGGCGCGCGTGCCGAGATTACCCGCGCTGTCCGTCAGATTGCACTCGATGCTGCCGCCGGTAAGATCGATCCTGCCGTAATTGATGACGACATGGTGGCTTCCCATCTCTATACCGCCGGCCTTCCCGATCCTGAGCTTGTGATTCGCACCTCTGGTGAGCTGCGCCTTTCGAACTATCTGCTGTGGCAGGTGGCTTATTCCGAATTTTACGTCACCGATACCTATTGGCCCGACTTTGATCGTTGGGGCCTTGTCGACGCCATTTTGGCCTATCAGGGCCGTGACCGTAGGTTTGGTGGACTGAGCAAGACCGAGGAGGCTTAATCGTGTCCGATCGTCCCAAGGCATCTGCTCCTAAGACGCCTGCGCGCAAAGCTGCCACTGCGGGAGCGCCTGCAGCGAAGAGCGGCACCGGTTCGTGGCTGGCGGGCTTTATTACCCGTGCCGCCGCCGGTATCGTCTACGCCGTTGTCTTTATCCTGTGCCTGGTTTTGGGTATCGTGCCCACGGCCATCTTTGTTTCTGTCATGAGCGGTCTGTGCTGCTATGAGTTTTTCCGTATGACAAGGCTTGATGGCAAGATGGCTAACGAGCGCATGGGTATCGCTGCCGCCGTACTCTTTCCGCTGTCGGCGTTGGGCGATTCGATGTTGCTGAATGCCCTGCTTTTTGCCCTGATGCTCGCTGTGGGCATTTGGTATGTCTGGTCGCCGCGTACCCGCATCTCTGATGTGGCAGTGACGCTCATGGGTCCCATCTACACTGGCTTTATGCTGTCGGCTATCGTGCTGCTGCGCGATGCCGTGCCCGGTTTTGCCGGTGCCCTGCTTTCAGTGGGCGTTTGCGCGTCCCTTTGGGTCTCCGATTCGTTTGCCTACATCGTGGGTAGCCGTATCGGCAAGCACAAGATGGTTCCCAAGATCTCTCCCAAAAAGAGCTGGGAGGGGTTTGCCGGCGGCATCCTGGGCTCGGTTTTGATTTGGCTCATCCTGTGGGCGACGCACTTCTACAAGCTCAGCCTGCCCTATGCGCTGCTGTGCGGCGTGGTCGTGTCCATTCTGGGCGTTATCGGCGACCTTATCGAGTCGCGCATCAAGCGCGGTGTGGGCGTCAAGGATTCCGGCAACCTTATCCCGGGCCACGGCGGAATGCTCGATCGTAGCGATTCGCTTATCTTCGGCTGCATCACCGCGCAGCTGTTGCTGATGATCGGAGGCGTGCTGTAATGTCCTTCCAGACGACGTATGGCCCCGATGGACGCCTTCGCGTTGCCATCCTGGGTTGTACGGGCTCTATCGGCACCCAGGCGCTCGATGTGTGCCGCCAGCATGCCGATCGCCTGCAGGTGACGGCGCTGTCCGTTAACTCCAGTACCTCCGAGCTCGTTGCCGCTGCCCGCGAGTTCTCGGTTCCGGCGGTTGCCGTGGCCGCTGTCGATCATGGCGATGACGCCGTGCTGCAGGAGTTGCCCGAGGGAACGAAGCTCGGCGTTGGCGCGCAGGCGGTTTGCGAGCTCGCGCGTCGCGACGATGTCGACTGCGTGCTTGTCGCTATTGTGGGCGCCGCCGGTCTCGAGGCGAGCCATGCGGCCTTGACCTCGAATAAGCGCCTTGCCCTTGCCAACAAGGAGTCCCTCGTCGTCGGTGGCGACTTGCTTATGCCGTTGGCGCAACCGGGCCAGCTTATTCCAGTCGACTCTGAGCACTCCGCCATTTACCAGTGCTATCTGGGGGAGAACCCGCGCGAGGCTCATTGTATTTGGCTCACCTGCTCGGGCGGTCCGTTCTTTGGCCGCACGCGAGACGAGCTCGATCGCGTGACGCGTGCCGATGCCCTCGCGCATCCCACGTGGGCCATGGGTGCCAAGATCACCATTGACTCCGCCACCCTCATGAACAAGGGCCTGGAGCGCATTGAGGCCATGCATCTGTTTAACTGCGATCTCGATTTCATTAACGTGGTCGTGCAGCGTCAGTCCAAGATTCACTCTATGGTTGAGTTCGCCGACGGCTCCGTGATGGCGCATCTCGGTGCATCCGACATGCGTATTCCCATCCAGTTCGCGTTCTCGTATCCCGAGCGTTGGGATACCCCGGCGCCTCGTATTGATTTCCGCGAGCTTGGGCAGCTCACGTTTGATGCTGCCGACATGGATACCTTCCGCTGTCTGGCACTGGCCGAGCGCGCCGGCAAGACGGGTGGCACCATGCCGTGCGTGCTCAATGCCGCCAACGAGATCGCCGTCGATGCCTTCCTGCACGATGGCTGCAGCTTTACCGATATCGATCGCATTGTGGAATCCTGCATGGATGCCCACGATATGCAGGCGGTCGATTCGTTTGAGCAGCTTCGTGACATCGATGCGTGGGCGCGTGAAAAGGCTGCGCAGGTGCTCGCCGCAACCCGTTCCTAACCCATAAGGATTGCTTTTTCGTTTTATGGATACTGTTCTGAGCGTTCTCTCATCGGTCTTTTGGGGCCTGCTGATGCTTTCCGTCCTCGTGTTTTTGCACGAGGGCGGCCACTTTTTGGCGGCGCGTGCCTGCGGCGTCCGTGTGACCGAGTTCTTTTTGGGTCTGCCGTGCCGCTTTGACATCCATTACACGTCGCGTCGCATTGGAACCAAGTTTGGCGTGACCCCGCTGCTGCTGGGTGGCTACGCTGCCATCTGCGGTATGGATCCGACCGATGTCTCGTGCGCCGATCGCGTGCTCGCGGCTATCTATCGTCATGGTCGCGTGACCGTGGCCGACCTTGCTGTCGAGCTCGAGCTTTCCGAGGAGGATGTGCTCGAGGCATGCGCCCTTTTGGTGGGCTGGGGCTCCATCGCACCCTGGTATGAGGAAGGGGAGAAGCCCTCGCCGAGCTACTATCCCACCAAATATCAGACGTTGCCGCGAGACACGGCAGGCTATACCACCTTTGATGGTCGCCGTTTCGATCGCGAACATGCGACTGCCGAGGGCGATGTGTGGGAGCTGCCGTGCGGCGAGGCCGAGTTCCTTGTGCAAGAGCGCTCGCACACCTATCTTGGCCAAGGCTTTCTCAAGCGCGCCTTTATGCTGCTCGCGGGCATTATCGTCAATATCTTGACGGGTTTTTTGCTCCTTATGAGCATTTATTCCATTGCGGGTGTCACCGTGCCGATGGATACCAACGTGATCGGTCAAGTTGACGAGGGGTCTATTGCCGCCAAGGCGGGTATCAAGGCCGGTGATGCGATCCTTTCGGTTGACGGTGTCTCATGTTCCACTTGGATGGATGTCTACGATGCCATCGGCAAGGCCGCCGGTAAGGACGATATTGCTATTGAGTATGAGCGCGATGGCAAGCAGTGCTCGACCTCGGTCGCACTCAAAGAGGACGAGCGCCTAGGTGTGTATGCCTCTACGCAGGTGGTCCGTTTAGACCCCATCACGTCGGCTCGCCTGTCGTTCTCCTATGTCGTGCAGACAGCGGATGGCGTGATGCGCCTGCTCCAGCCGCAGCATACGATGGAGATTCTCGATCAGTCCTCCTCAATCGTGGGTATTAGCGTCATGTCTTCGCAGGCAGCTGCTGCCGGCCCCATCACGTTCTTGTCGTTTGCCGCGCTCATCTCGTTCTCGCTGGGCTTTATGAACTTGCTGCCTATCCCGCCGCTCGACGGCGGCAAGTTGGTCATCGAGATCATTCAAAAGATTGCTGGCCGCGAGCTGCCGCTCAAGGTCCAGACGATTGTGAGCTATGTGGGCATCGCGCTCTTTGCGCTGCTGTTTGTCTATATGCTTCGTTCCGACATCCTTCGATTTATTCTGTAGGGGAGTGTTTGGATTGTCTCTATCCCATTCTTTTCCGCGCGAGCTGACGCGCCCCGTGCATGTGGGCGGCGTGCAGATCGGCGGCGGCGCGCCGGTCGTGGTTCAGTCCATGACCTGCACCGATACCGCCGATGCTCAGGCAACGCTTGGGCAGGTTCGCGCGTTGGCGCGGGCGGGCTGCGATATCGTGCGCGTGAGCGTGCCCACCGAGGCCGCGCTCGAGGGCTTCCGTACCATCTGTGCTGAGTCCCCGGTGCCAATCGTCGCCGATATCCATTTTAACCATAAGCTTGCCATTGGCGCTGTCGAGGCTGGTGCCTCCAAGCTGCGCATCAACCCCGGCAATATCGGCGATTGGGCCAAGGTTGACGCTGTCATCGACGCTGCCGGCGCTGCGGGCTGTGCGATTCGCATCGGCGTCAACGCCGGCTCGC